>JANWZE010000056.1 GCA_025054955.1 Blastocatellia bacterium
CCGCTCCCGCTCTGCCGGCGCACTCCAAAGATAAAGGTGTTTTGGAGTGCGGCGGCAAGCCCGCAGGGCGCGACGCCGCTTTGGCCCTGCACGCAACGTCGCGACAGAAAGCGCCGTCGCCGCTCCGCTCTGCCGGCGCACTCCAAAGATATTGCTTTGAAAGCACCGTCGTTGCTTCGCTGGGCAAAAGTGGTGAGAGCGCGTTTTGAAAGCGCCGTCGCCGCTCCCGCTCTGCCGGCGCACTCCAAAGATATTGCTTTGAAAGCGCCGTCGCCGCTCCGCTCTGCCGGCGCACTCCAAAACCTATGTTGACGCTCGCTCAGTGCCATGCTAGTATGTCGCGCTCATCACATGACGATCGCACACATCACCTAGCAGGAGATCGAGGGATACGCTGGAGGAGTCAATTGCCTATGAACACAAAACGGTTTAGTGTGATTATTTTCTTACTCGTGGGCCTCATCATGCCAATCACATTGCCGCGTGCGGCGCAAGTGGATCAGACAGCGATACCGATTGCGCCGCCCACCGCCGAGCCAAACCCACGTTTCGGCGCAGCACTGGCAATGGCTGACATTGATAATGACGGTTTAGCTGATCTCGTCGTTGGCGCGCCAAACGCCGACGTCGCGTCACAAACGGACGCTGGGCAGGCGTTCGTTTATCTCAGTCGCCTTGGGTTAGAGCGATCCACGCCTCGAATCCTACAGGCTTCTACACCCGTGGCCGAGGCTCATTTCGGCGCAGTGCTACTGACCGGCGATGTGAACAACGACCGCATCCCCGACATTTTGGTTGGCGCCCCGGGCGATACGGCCGGTGGGCAGTCCAAGGCTGGCCGAGTCTATGTCTTTCACGGCGGCGCGATGTTCGATACCACCGCAGACCGCGTGCTGCAAGCGCCAGCACCTCAAGCCGGCGCTCGGTTCGGCGTCTCCATCGCAGTTGGCGATTTCAACGGAGGCGGCAACGACATCGTGGTCGGCGCGAACCTAACCGACATCACGACTACAGGGACGGACCAAATGATGACAACAACCGTAGACGCCGGGCAAGCCTTCGTCTTTTTTGGCCCAGCATTCGATCGGTTGACAACAACACTGCAAGCAGCCACACCGGAAGCTGGCGCGCGCTTTGGCACATCGGTAGCAGCCGCTAATCTGAACGCCGACACGTTCGCCGACGTGGTGGTGGGCGGCGACCGCACGAATGTGACCACCGGCACCACGACACAGATCAACGCCGGCGAGGCAGTTGCCTTCTATGGCGCAATGACAGCAATGGATGCCATGACCGGCATTGACACAACGGTAGACGTCACACTGCGCGGCGCAACGGTTCAATCAGGCACGGCATTTGCGCGCACCATGATCGGAGGCGATGTTAATGGCGATGGCATGGATGATGTTGTGGTGGGCGCTCCGTTGTTCGACGCCAGCAATAGCTTGCGTGACGTAGGCGAAGCTTACGTGTTTTTGGCTGCCATGAATATCTCAGCAACGCCAACGGCATCTGCAACCGTGCGCGGCGCATTCACCAGCCCCTCGTACTTCGGCACATCATTGGCACTGGGCGATGTGGATGGCGATGCCATCGTGGACATTATTGCCGGCGCTCCAGGAACGGAAGTCAGCAACCTGGCTAATGCAGGTCGCGCGTTTATCGTGCTAAGCGGCGCTCCGTTTACCGGCGTGCTCAATGCGAACATTGTGCTGTCAGCGCCGATGCCCACTTCCAACAGTGGCTTTGGTCAAGCAGTCGCTGCCGGTGACATTAACGGAGATACTTTGGCCGACGTCGTCATTGGCGCGCCGGGCATCAATCGCGTCTACATTTTCCTGGCGAATGCGCCGGTTGTTCCATCCAAAAGGAACAACTAAGACCCCGATTTCGGATTGCCGATTGAGAAAGCTCATGCCAATGGCGGATTGACAAGACTCAGATCGGCACACGGTCTTGGGCTACCGAACATGAGATTTTCAATGGCAAGGTGCAAACGTCGCCGAACGCGCTCCGATGTCTGCTGGCAAGGCTCTTGAGTGGGAAGACAGGTTTGGAAGAGCGGTTATGAAGAGTCGTTTGATATTTCGGCGCTTGATTGCCAGCTCAACACTGATGATCTGGCTTGTTGCACACGCGCCTGGCCAACGCATTGGGCTTGTGGATACCGCCGAGCAGGCCGGGCTCATGCTGACCATCTTTGGCGCCGCTGTCGGCGATCAACTGAAGGCGCTGGCTGCCGGCGATTTTAATGGAGATGGCATCGGGGACATGCTGGTTGGCACGCACCTGGCGAACAATTTGGAGATTCAGCGCATTGATGCTGGCGTCGCCTACATTGTGCTTGGCCGGCGCGACATCCTGCCCATAGAGACCCGCGATCCTGGCGAGCCTGCTGAGTTGCAACCTGACGCGACTTTTTTCGGCGCGGAAAACGATGATCGAATGGGCGTGTCAACCACGAGCGGTGACATCAATGGCGATGGCATTGATGATATTGTGTTCGGGGCGCCGCAGGCTGACGGACCGGGTAATGGGCGGCTCAATGCCGGCGAAGTCTATATTTTCTACGGCAGCCGCGATCTCAAACCCGGTTCAATACGCGACGTTGCTGGCATACTCGGCCCTGTGCCTGACGTCACCATTCTTGGCGAGGAGCGTAACGATACGCTCGGCGCGGCTGTGGCGTTAGGTCAACTCAATGGCCGTGGTGGACTGGATTTGATCATCGGCGCGCCGGGAACCTTTGGTCCGCAAAATACGCGCGCTAGCGCGGGGACGGTCTACATCATCTTTGATGTGGCCGAGCGAGGCTCGGTGATTGACCTGGCTGATCCATTTACTGGCGCGGATGTCGTCATTCATGGAGCTGAAACGCTGGATGGTTTGGGTGGCGCGGTGGCAGCCGGTGATCTGAATCAAGACGGCTTTGACGATGTGGTCGTATCGGCGCCGTTGGCTGACGGTCCTGCCAATAGCCGACGTGATGCCGGCGAAGTCTACGTGTTGTTTGGCGGCGCTCGGCTTGTCAACACACCGATTCGAGATGGCGCTGGCTTTTTCGGACCGATGCCTGAACTCACGATCTACGGTCAAGACGCCCGTGATCTCTTTGGCGGCTCGCTGCTGGTGGGCGATGTTAGTGGCGATCAGATTGACGATCTGATTATCGGCGCTGTACTGCCACCGATCAACACAACCACCGCTTCGATAGGCGGCGATGGCCCTGACAACGGGCGGGCGGATGCCGGCGAGGTGTATGTTATTCGTGGAAGCCGGGCGCTGGCTTCCGAGTTTGTGCGGGATATGGCCGCTCAGGTGGCGCGTCCAGCCGACGTAACACTTTTTGGTGGCGACGCCGGCGACGTATTCGGTTCATCGTTGCGCGTGGGCGATGTCAGCGGCGACGGCGTGAACGATCTGATCATCAGTGCGCCACGAGCCGACGGGTTGGATAATAGACGGCTCAATGTGGGCGAAGTCTACGCCTTCTTTGGAGGCCCTCGCTTGTTCGACGGACTTCGGCGCGATGCAGCCGGTCAAGTGGGACGCGCGCCTGAGCTGACACTGCTTGGGCCAACCGCTGGCGTCAATTTCGGCCTGACGCTCGCGATGATTGATCTTGATGCTGACGGCGCGCTGGACTTTGTTGTAGGCGCACCACTGCTGAACGGGCCGGAGAATTTGCGGGCCACTGCCGGCGCTGTCTTGGTTGTGTCTGGCGATTGAGCACCGAATTAAACAGTCGTTGCCAGATTCCCCATCAGCACACGAGAGGAACTCCTACTGTCATGATGCGACAACGAATCTGCCGTATTTTCTTCATCAGCACACGAGAGGAACTCCTACTGTCATGATGCGACAACGAATCTGCTGCATTTTTTTGATTGGTTTGGTGCTGTTTTCCTGGCCATGTCGGCTGTTGGCCGCTGAAGGCATGTGGTTGCCTGATACGCTCAACACGCTGCCGCTGGATCGCCTCAAAAAGCTCGGCCTGAAACTGAAGCTGGAAGAGATCTACAATCCCAACGGCGCTAGCCTCGCTGATGCGGTTGTGATGGTCGGCGGCGGCACAGGTCAGTTCGTCTCGCCTGATGGCTTGATTCTGACGAATCATCATGTCGCTTATGATGCGATTGCGGCCGCCAGTACGCCGGAACGCAACTACCTGGAAGCCGGCTTCCTGGCCAGGACGCGCGATGAGGAAATCTCTGCCAAAGGATATACAGTCTCCATCACCAGAAGCTTCAAAGATGTCACCGCCGATGTGCTCTCGGTCGTCAAGCAGAGCATGTCACTGGAGGAGCGGCAGAAGGCCATCAATGCGCGCAGCCGTGAGCTGGCCGCCGCCGCTAGTAACGACAAGGAGGGCATCTCCGCACAAGTCGTCGAGATGTTGAATGGGTTGTCGTACTACCTCTACACCTACCTCGTGCTCAAAGACGTGCGGCTTGTCTACGCTCCGCCGGAATCCATTGGTAACTTTGGCGGCGATCCAGACAACTTCCAGTGGCCGCGTCACACTGGCGATTTCTCGTTCATGCGCGCATACGTTGGCCCTGATGGCAAGCCGGCGGAGTACGACAAAAACAATGTGCCGTATAAGCCGAAAAAGTATCTGCCGATTTCGCTCGATGGCTATAAGGAAGGCGATTTCGTGATGGTGCTCGGCTATCCGGGAGCGACCTATCGCTATCGCGAATCGTTCTCCATTGAGTATCGGCAGAATCACTTATACCCGTGGCAAATTCAGACGTTGCAGCGACAGATCGCTTTGCTGGAGCAGGCCAGCCGGCGCGATCCGGCCTCAGCGTTGCGCTACAGCAGCGAGCTGCAATCGCTCAATAATGCGCTGAAAAATTTTCAAGGTTCTCTGCAAGGCCTCAAACGCTCCAAGCTGCTTGAACGCCGGCGAGCCGAGGAAGCAGCGTTCATGCAATATGTGGAGCAAACGCCCAACTGGAAAGCGCAATACGGCGACGCACTCCCGCAACTGGCCAGTCTCTATCGCGATCTGATGAGCTATCAAGCGAAACAAAATGTGTTGAGCGGGTTGCTCAATGCTGGTTCAACCATGTCGCTGCTGGCTGCTGCCTGGGACCGCGCGCGCGACCGCGACAAGCCGCCAGAGGATCGAACTTCTGATCTCACCGATGAAGCGATTGAGCAATTGAAGAAGACGATTCCCGAAACGTGGCGCGACCGCAACATCGAGCTGGAACGCGGCTACATCGAATTGTTTTTGCAGCAGGCCGACGCGCTGCCCGCTGAGCAGAAAATCGCCTCTGTTGAATCGCTCTTTGCAGGCAAGTCGGGAGCAGACCGCCGTCAGGCCGAAGCGGCCTGGGCGCGTCAGATGCTGGAAAGCTCCCGTATTCAATCGGCCGATGACGTGATCAAATTGTTCGAGATGACGCCGGCTCAGTTGCAGGCCATCGAAGACCCGTTACTGAATTTTGTGGGACAGGCCAAGGCTGAACTGGCGCCCCTGGACGAGCGCTACCAGCGGTTCGTGGCCGGCGTCACCAAAGCTCGTCCGGCTTACATTCAAGGCATGTCACGCTGGAAGAAAACCGGACTCTATCCTGATGCCAATCGCACACTGCGGTTCACCTACGGCGTAGTGAAAGGCTACAGCCCGCGCGACGCCGTGTTCTATGACTATATGACGACACTGCGCGGCGTGCTGGAAAAAGAGAGCGACGAGCATCCTTTCAAAGTGCCTCAACGATTGAAAGAGCTGTTCGCTCAACGCGATTTCGGTCCGTATGCAGATCGGCGCCGAAACGATGTGCCGGTCGCGTTTATTTCTGACACAGACATCACCGGTGGCAATTCCGGTAGTCCGATCATGAATGGCAAGGGGGAGTTGATCGGCGTCGTCTTCGACGGCAACTACGAAGGATTGGGCAGCGATTACGTCTATAATCCGGCGCTGTCTCGTTGCATTGCTGTTGACATTCGCTACGTGTTGTTTGTCACCGAAAAGCTCGGCGGCGCTCATAACGTGATTCAGGAACTGCAAACTCGACATCGCGCGGTCGGCAGCAAATAATCAGTCAGACGACAATCCTGAGTCCATTGGTATTCACAAGTCGGCCACGACCGGAGGCGCGTCAGCAGGCGCCGTGGCGCTGCGCCGTGTTTGATTCACCGATGGCTCAACGCCGCTCCTGAAGGCTCATCGTTGCTGGAGCAGCTTGACGATCCGTCAGGCTCAACACATAGCCGACGACGACCACCACGACGCAGCCGACAATGTTGAACCAAAGGAAGGCAATGTCTGTGGCGCGGCTGGCCGCATACACAGACGCCATGCCTGCCAGCAAGCCCCAGAATGCGCCACGACCCGTTGCCCGTTTCGTGGCGATGGCCAAAACGAATACGCCTAGCAATGAGCCATAAAAATACGAGCCGACTTTGTTGACGGCTACAACCACCGAACCGAGCGCGCCCGCATACATGGCAAACGAGGCAGCGAATGCGCCCCAGAGCGCCGTGCTGATCCGTGAGACCATCAGATAATGGCGTTCGTCTGCAACCGGCTTCAGGTGGCGTTTGTAGATGTCCATCACAGTCACAGTAGAAAGTGCGTTCAGTTCGGAATCCATCGCTGACATGGCGGCAGCCATGATCGCTGCGATAATCAGGCCGAGAATGCCGGCAGGAAAATAGCGAATGATGAAGCTGGGAAAGATGTAATTCGTATCGTTGTAATTCTCGCCGCTGGCTCGGCTCATCAGCTCGGCGCTTTGGCGTCGAAGCTGCATCAGCTCGTCGTGCAGCGCGCGATAGTGGCGGCGAGCTTGCTGCTGCTCCGATGGGTTGTGGTTGTGTCGCGCGGCAATCAAGGCGTGCGCTGCCTGGCGGCGCTGCTCAAATACCTGGTCGTAGCGAGCTTGAAGCGCGTTGAATTGGTCTCGATAGGGACTTGCTTGCACACGCTCAAGGCCGCGTTTGTCGAAGCCGAGCGGCGGTTTCTCAAAGTGGTAAAACACAAAGAGCAACACCCCGATAGAGAGAATGAAAAACTGCATCGGCACTTTGAGGAACGCATTGAACATGAGCGACAACCGGCTCTCTTTCAATGAGCGCACGGTCAGGTAACGTTGTACCTGACTTTGATCGCAGCCAAAGTACGACAACATCAGAAATAATCCGGCAATCAAGCCTGACCAGAGCGTGAATTCATTCTTCGGGTCCACCGAAAGGTCAATCGCTTTCAGGTGACCGGTGAGGCCGGCCAGGTATGCTGCATCAGACAACGACACTTCGGAAGGCAAGTTAAACAAGATGAGCCCGAGGCAGATGAAAATCGAAGCAAACATCAGGTACATCTTGTAAACGTCGGCCCAGATTTCTGCTTGAATGCCGCCAAATGATGTGTAGAAGGTGGCGGTTGCTGCCATGACCAGGATCGTGGCCTTGATCTCCCAGCCGAGGATGATGGACAACACAATGGCGGGCGCGTAAATCACCACGCCAAGCGACATGCCCCGCGACAGTATAAACAATAGACTGGAAAGAAGTCGGGTCTTCGCGTCAAATCGTTGCTCCAGATATTCGTAAGCTGTGTAGACATTGGCGCGATAGAAAAACGGAATCAGCGTGGCGCAAAGGATAACCATGGCGATGGGCAGTCCAAAATAAAATTGCACAAACCGCATGCCATCCACGTAAGCTTGTCCGGTCGTGCCAATGAGCGTGATGGCGCTGGCTTGCGTCGCCATGACAGACAGTCCGATGATCCACCAAGGCAGCGAGCGGTTGGCCAGAAAGAATTGTTTGGTATTGCGCGAGCCTCTGCTTTTAGTCACGCCGACATAGACAATCAAGCCAAGGGAGGCGACCAACACAATCCAATCAACGATTCTCATCGCGCTGCCTCAGCATAGCGTTCCGTGAGCCAGTAGAGGACTCCAATGATGACGAACAGAAAGATCAAGGCCGCCGCATAGACGCGAGCCCATGTGCCGAGAATCGGCGGCGGATCATCATCTGGTTGATAGGCCTCGTTCATTGTTGGTCGCCAAGTATAGGCATGGGTTCAACGCAACGCAATGGAGCGCGCTGGCTTCGGCGCCTCAACTGAAGGTCAGGTCATCGGCCAACGCAATTGCCAACGCAACGCAATGGAGCATGCTGGCTCCGGCTGCCTGTGCGAGCGCAGGCAGCAGTGACCGGTTTGGTGGAGCCGGAGCCGCTGCCGCTGCTGCGCTGCACGCTGTAGTGCGAGCGCAGGCAGCAGTGACCGGTTTGGCGGAGCGCCGTTCAGAGCGCGGGAGAAACAACGATCAATCGCCTGCCATCGAACCATCAAATACTACCCTTCATTACACCCCAAAGTGAACGCGCCGTAATCCCGGTTTTTCTTGTTGAACCGAACCGGCTACAATAAGCTGCTCAGGTCGAACAGACGCGATCATGCTCTCGATTCGTCGCAAATTAACACTCTGGTATTTGACAATCCTCGCCATTGTGTTACTCGGCTACGGTGCAGCGGTCTATCTTTATCTCTCGGCCAGCTTGCTGCGCCTGATTGACAAATCGTTGCGACAACAAGTCATCGCCTTTGAAAAGCACCTGACCGCGCTGGAACGAGGACAGGAGCCGACTGAAACGGCGACAGGGCGGTTGGCGCTGGCGCCTCAATTCGTCGAGTTAATCGGCGCGGACGGGACAACAACGGATATAGCCAGTCCTTCAGAAACGTTCCATGTGCCTGTCAATGTTCGGACATTAGAAGAGGTGCGAACCAGCGCGGAGCCGGTGCTGGAAGACGCCGTCACCGATGAAGGCAAGCCGCTGCGCGTGGCCACATGGCGGTTACTGGATGAACAGGGTCAGATCGTGTCATTTATTCGTGCCGGTTATACACTCGAAGAGATTGAACAGGTGCGATGGCAGGTTCTGTGGCTGCTGGGGCTCTCGCTGCTGATTGTGCTGGCGTTGGCCGGCTGGGGAGGCCGGCTGTTGGTGGACAAGGCGCTGAGACCCGTAGACCGCCTGACACATACTGCTCAAGCGATCACCGCCAAGAATCTTCAAGAGCGGGTCGAGGTTCCTCCAACGGGTGATGAACTGGCCCGGCTGGCGGAGACGTTTAATCAAATGATCGCGCGGCTGCAGGAAGCTTTTCAGCGTGAACATCGCTTCACCGAGGACGCTTCGCACGAAATGCGCACGCCGCTGGCCGTGCTACGAAATGAAATCGAAGTGGCCCTACGGCGTGATCGTTCGCCGGAAGAATATAGGACAATCTTACAACGCTGCCTGGATCAGTTGCTGCGATTGAACAGATTGACCGAAGATTTGCTGATGTTGGCGCGGGCTGAAACGAGCCAGTCCGTGCTCGAACGCCAGCCTGTGGACTTGAACGCGCTCTGCGAGGAGACCGTCCAATACGTCCAGCCGCTGGCTGACGAACGTCAGTTGATGTTGACCATCAAACTGGACTCCACACCGATTTATGTACTCGGCGATGCGCGACGATTGAAGCAGGTCGTGATGAACTTGCTCGACAACGCCCTCAAGTACACGCCGGCGGGCGGACGTATTCATGTTGAAGTCGAGCGCGCAGGAGCGACGGCTGTGGTCAGCGTCAGCGATACAGGCTGCGGCATCGCGCCGGATGACCTGCCATACATTTTCGAGCGATTCTACCGGCGACGGCAAAAGCAGGGGAACAAAAACGACGGCTTCGGACTGGGCTTGGCCATCTGCCGCTGGATTGTCGAAGCTCATGGAGGCACGATCCGTGTCAGCAGCCAGCCGACCGAGGGAACGCGATTCACATTTGAGTTGCCGCTGTTTGTGGGATAGACTTTGCCGCGGCTCATGTGACGCACGTGTGAGGCAATGGCAGAGCCAGACCTCGCCTGATCGAGGCTCATGATGAAGACGATTGTCGTTGCTGGCGCAACGAGCGCCGCCGCGAAAACAAGCCTGGTGGTTGCATTGCTCTCGGCGCTGCCCACGCGCGCATGGGGGGCGATGAAGATCACCGTCACCCATGACGTGGCACAAGGCTGCCCGCGAGGCGGCCACGGTTGCGGCGTCTGCGCCTCTGTTGGGGGTGGCTATCGGTTTGTCACCGACCCTGAGATACTCAAGCAACCTGGCACTGATACCGGACGCATGACGCAGGCCGGCGCCGATCCGGTCCTCTGGTTGATTACGACGCCTCCATTTGTGCATATAGGTTGGCGTGATGTGCAGCGACAGGTCACGTCAGTTGATGGCCTGGTGATAGAGAGCAACAGCTTGGCCCTCTGCATCAAACCCGACTTGACACTGTTCACCATCAACCCGCGCGTGCCACGCTCGCGGTGGAAAGCCAGCGCGCCGCGCTTAATTGAGCAAAGCGATCTGGTGATCATCAGTCTGCGCGACGTCAAGCCACAGGCTGCACAACCGTTGATTGATGAGATTCACGCTCGGCGCGCCGGCCTCGGTGTGGTTGTCACTGAGAGCGTCGAACAGGTGATTGCTCGACCGGAACTCTCGCGCCGGCTCGCTGCTCTGTTTTCCTGAGAAAATGCAGATGCAGATTGAATGATGAAATGATTTTCAATCAGTAACTCTATCAATCCTTGCTGATGCTGCGAAGTCGGTGGACAAACGTTCCGGCACATTTGGGGGACGGGACGTTTTGGCGTGCGGTGACGCATCACCGCTTTCCGGCCAAAGCTGGGACACGTCGCAGCAGTCCAAAAACGCCACAAACTTTTGTCACGTTACTGAGTCTAAAGAAAGGCCGATGACCAGGCGTCAACTTTCTCTTCGTTGAACAAAGACAATATGTCTCGGAAGTCGGGATTCAACAAGCGTTCCTCCTTCTTTGAAAGCCCAGGCATCAAGGGCTAATTGCCACATCATGGCCATTCGCTCAGCGGGCGTCGTGGGCCTCGGCCAGTCAACTTCATCAACGACTTGTTGTCCGCGGCGAATGACGCGCGTAACCATCACTCTGGTTTTCGAGCTCCGTTGCACATCCGAAGTATACTTTACCTGAAGGCCAATTGGCATCCGATTCCTGCTGCTCAAGCCCATCGCTTACGTTGCCTCAGGAACGGCGCTCGAAGCGGGATGACCTATGATCAAGCTGATTCAAGCAGCTCGACGCAAGCCTCAGGGACACTGCGCGGAAGATCAAACACGGTCACACCCGCCTTGCTTGTTCACTGATCTTCAACAGGCGGCCATTAACAAAAAACTTGACAAATAACCGCCACAAAGCCGAAAATAAGGCTCCGATTTCGATATGACGAAGCCTGCTGCAACCAGAATGGCTCATGTCGCCAACGTCGCGGCCACTTCGGCGTGCGTGGCTCGGCCTTCGTTGATCAATCTTGTTTTGACTCCTCTCCTTGGTTTACTCCTAGGCATTATCCTCCTCGTACTAGCGAGGGGCAGTGGATGAGGCACTGATCCTCCATCGGAGTGGAGACAAAGGCCACCGTCCACTGCCCCTAGCGACGGTGGCCTTTTATTTTATTCTCAGCAGGAGAAAACAGGATCATGAATCAGCACTATTGGAATCAAACGGAATCATTCACTATGAAAGAAAACTTTTTCCGCAAGTTGGTCATGGGCGATCAACTGACGATTGCGCGCACCGAGATGGACACAGGCGCGCGACTGCAACCGCGTTGCTATCCTTGTGAATCGTTCATTGTGATCTTAACCGGCCTTTGTAAAGTTCGTGTCAACGGACGCGCCGACATAATCGGCGCCAATCAGATTCTGCATGTTCCTGCTTACGCGGAGCATGATATTGAAGCGTTGGAGCACACATTGGCGTTGGAAATTCAGCCTCGGTCGCCGGCGTTGCCCCCTGAACGAAGCGGATTGATGGAGGACGAGAACTATCTTTGGGGTGTCTAGCCGGCGTCTCGCTCTGCCTGCGCCAACCATTGCCGCTATAGCAAGAGTCGGCGGACAAAGCGCCGGTCAGTTTTAGGCTCTTGCTCCATCTCAACCAATGATTGCCGCTATCGGTCTGCTCCGGTAGCGGCATGGCAGCCGAGGCCGGTTTTTCACCGATGTTTCCCTCATCTGCATGTGGTGTTATAATGCAGCCCTGGCTTACATGGGAGACAAACATCACATGGAAACTCGCCATATTACCATCGCTCACAGTCCTGATTCTGATGATGCATTCATGTTTTATGCGTTAGCTACCGGAAAATTGGACACAGGTCACCTCACCTTCAGTCACGTGCTGACGGACATCGAAACACTGAATCGAAAAGCGTTGGACGAGGTCTACGACGTGACGGCCGTTTCGATTCATGCTTACGCCTACATTGCCGATAAATACCTGCTGCTGCCGAGCGGCGCCAGTATGGGGGAGCAATATGGGCCGATTGTCGTCTCAGCGCGCCCGCTTGCGCCGGCTCAGTTACGAGGCAAGCGACTCGCAGTTCCCGGCCTGATGACAACGGCTTATCTTGTGATGAAGCTCTTTGAGCCCGACGTCGAGTGCGAAGTCATGCCCTTCGATCGCATCATAGAGGCTGTGGCCGCCCAGGCCGTTGATGCCGGCTTGCTCATTCACGAAGGCCAGCTCACTTATGCTGAAGAAGGCTTACACAAGGTTATTGATCTGGGCCACTGGTGGTATCAGCAAACGCGCTTGCCGTTGCCGCTAGGCGGCAACGTGATCAAGCGGAGTCTGGGCCCTGAGCTGATTGCGCAGATCGCCCAGTATCTCAGGCAAAGCATTCAGTACGGCCTCGCCCATCGGGAAGAAGCGCTCGCTTATGCCCTGAGTTTCGCGCGCGGCATGAGTGGGCAACTCACCGATCGTTTTATTGAGATGTACGTCAACGACCTGACGCTCGATTACGGTGACAACGGCCGCGAGGCCGTCCAACGGCTGCTCGACATGGGGCATGAACGCGGTTTCATTCCGCATCGCGTCCAGGTTGAGTTCGCCGCGTGAGCCGCTGGAAGAACACTGATGATTCCGATTCGCGACGACATTCCATCGAGCCGTGTGCCAGTGGTCAGCATTGGGCTGATTGCGGCCAATATCCTGGTCTTCCTCTATCAACTGACATTGAGCGAGCGAGGCCTTGAGCTGCTTTTCCAGGAGTACGCCGTGGTTCCCGTCAAATACTTTTCTCGTGGCTACGTGGATGGATTCGGCGTGCTGCACGAATACACACTGGCAGAGCTGCTCACGCCGATTTTCACGGCCATGTTCATGCACGGCGGCTGGATGCACATTGGCGGCAACATGCTCTACCTGTGGATATTCGGCGATAACGTCGAAGACCGCATGGGACATGGCCGGTTCCTCATCTTTTATTTGCTGTGCGGCGTCATCGCCACGGTGGCGCACATCATGTTCAATCCAGATTCGCAAGTGCCGAGCTTAGGCGCTAGTGGCGCGATTGCCGGCGTGCTGGGCGCGTATTTGTTGCTCTATCCGGGCGCGCGCGTCATCACGCTGGTCCCGATTTTCATCTTTATTCAGTTCATTCCGATTCCGGCGGTGATCGTGTTAGGAATTTGGTTTCTGCAACAATTCGTCGCAGGGGCAGCCTCGTTGGGCGCACAATCGGCGCAGACGGGCGGCGTTGCCTGGTGGGCGCACATCGGCGGATTTGTCGCCGGCATGCTCTTGGTGCACCTGTTTAAGCAGCGGCGTTACTGGCCCGCCGATCACGAATGGTGGGAGCACACACGTTATTGATCGAGTTCGCCGGCGAATGAAATTCCTATAG
This sequence comes from Blastocatellia bacterium, assembly GCA_025054955.1. NCBI lineage: Bacteria > Pseudomonadati > Acidobacteriota > Blastocatellia > Blastocatellia bacterium. Next base: position 13,734 of record JANWZE010000056.1, read on the forward strand.
CTCGCGCAGCTTTGATCAACTGGCAATCGGGAGGCACCTGCTTCAGTTGAATGGCCGCCTCATCCATCGGATGGACGACAACAGCGCCACATCGCCACACCACCATGATTCCTTGATGACCGGCAGCCAACGCCTCAACGGCCATGACGCCAAACGAGGACGCCAGTAATCGGTCAAACGCCGTTGGTGAGCCACCTCGTTGCAAATGGCCGAGGACGACCAAGCGCGTTTCCTTACCGGTGAGCTGTTGAATCCCTTGGGCAACGACGTAGCCAATGCCGCCCAGGCGGCCTTCCTGCCCCCCTTGACCTTTTTCTTGATAGACGGCGGAGCCGCCTTGCGGGATCGCGCCTTCAGCGACCACGACAATAGAGAACTGATGGCCGTGACGTTCGCGGCTGAGAATTTTGCCAGCGACTTTTTGCAGCTCGAAAGGAATCTCCGGAATCAGAATCACGTCAGCTCCACCGGCCATGCCCGCTTCCAATGCAATCCAGCCGGCATGTCGCCCCATGACTTCCAGCACCATCACACGATCATGGCTTTCAGCGGTCGTGTGTAACCGATCAATCGCCTCAGTGGCCACAGCCAGTGCCGTATCGAAGCCAAACGTCCGCTCACTACACGCCAAGTCATTATCAATTGTCTTGGGCACGCCTACAACGGGCACGCCCAACTGATGAAACTCATAGGCAATGGCCTGCGTGCCTTCGCCACCAATCACCACCAGCGCATCAATGCCCAACCGCTGCACGTTGGCAACTGCTTGTTGATAGACTTCGACCGGCTTGATCACCTGCCCATCTACATGGCGGATACCGAAACGGCCGCGATTGCGCGTCCCCAGCACCGTGCCGCCGCGCGGCAGCAAACCGCGCACATCGTTCAATCCGAGCGGTCGCGTTTGCGTTGGGCTGAGCAATCCTTCGTAACCATCCTCAATGCCCACGACCTCCCAACCATATTGCAAGATCGCCGTCTTCACGACCGCGCGGATGACGGCATTCAATCCAGGCGCGTCGCCGCCACCCGTGAGCACGCCGATTCGTTTGATCATAAGCAAATTCCTTTTCAGCGCCGCATCAATAGGCCATGAGACAAATGAGCCGGTGTATCCTCAAGCTGTGTCACTGCATGAGCACTGCTACCCGCCTGTTTCTCATTGACGCGCATTCCCTGTTCATGCGCGACGAAACATCTCAACGAGCCGGAGTGAAAAAGATGGCATTCAACAATAACAGATGAAGTCCATCCGTGAAGGCGCGGTAGTTTGGCTCTTCAGCGAATGCGATGACATGCCCGCGACCATGCGGCTGATACATCAAGTAGGCTTTGCCGGCAATTTGCTTCTTGGCATCATCCCAGGTGAACCCGCTCAGCAAAACCTTATCCTCAGTCATATAGCGACCGACGTTGATGCCCTGATCGAGTTTAATCGGCGTGAAGATATTGCGACTCTCAACCAGCACGTTGGCATCGCCATCGTAGCCAAATGCGAGCCAATGCTCGGTGTCTAAGGTGATGCGCATGATCGCTCCCGGCGTGATGCCCGGAAGCTCTTTGTCCGGTTCAATCCCTTCTTGAGCAGGAAGCGGCTTGGGTTCCTCCTTGGTCAGTTCATCTTTCTTCGTCTCTTCTCGTTTTTGCTCACCCTTTTGAGCGGCGCCGGGTTTTTGAGCAGCAGCGGGCGGTGAGGGCTTTGGTTGTTCGGTCTTTGTCTCGGCGGCAGGCTGTTCTGGCGGCCGGCTCTTCTCCGAAGGACGTGGCTTGTATTCACGGGTTGAAGCCAACAGGCCGACTTTTTCTTCGGTCAACCATCGCGTCGCTTCGCCAATGCTGATGAGCGTCCCGCCGGTTTCAATCCATTGCTTGATGCGCTGCGCGCCGGACTCGCCCAGCACCCGTTCATAGCCGGAGCCGTTGGGTAAGATCAACACGTCATACTCTTTCAGATTGGCGTTGCCCAGTTGTTGCGTGTTGATGACGGTGATCGGCTGGCCATATTCTTGTTCCAACAGATAGCGCATCCAACCGGCTGACAACGAGCTGGTCGGCGTGTTATAGGCCATAGCGACTCTTGGCTTCTTCAGGTACTTGACATAACTGCTACCGAAATTGACGCCTTCATCAACCCAGGCTGTGTCGGTTGGGTAGACATCTACGCCGAAGTCAGCCGCTAGTTTGGTCAAACGTTGATGTAGGTCTGCCGGATTATCCTTGACCTTGATAATCAGCGAGCCGCTCGGATACCGACGACCACTAAGCGCCAACGCCTTGTCAGTGCTATAGACGCGCACGCCCTGACGAAGCAGTTCAGTCAACGCCTTGGCAGCCGAGTTCGACCCCCATGGAATCAGATACGCCAGCTTAGCCGGCTCACCATGCATGCGGCCCTGTGGTGTGGGTGGTTGTTGCAGCGTTGTCAGTTGGCCGCGCGAGACATCCTCGGCGGCGTAGCATTCAACGTCATACATCAACGGCAGCGACCACGCAGTCACATCGTAAAATTGATCGCTCATCCGTTTCTGATAGCGGCGCACCTGCTCTTTGAGGAATGATTCTTCAATCGGCGTATGCTTAGCCAGCAGCGTATGAGCCAGCCGCTTGGCCGGCTGGGCTAGCGAGACAACATACGTCCCTGCGGGAAACGACCGGGATTGCACTTGGTCGTTGTAGTAATCACGCGCCTTCGCATTGGTAATCGGCGTTGACGCTTGTTTGACTTCAATGCCCTGAGACATCAATGTAGCAACCAGCTTGGCTGCGCGATTGGGATCGCTTCCCGGAGCAATAATGTATTCTTTGACGGGCCCTCGCTCACCTTCCTGAATCGCTGAACGACGATACTCATAGAAATCGCGCAGCAGCGCGCGACGCTCTGTAGCCGCTACCTCGGCTGTGGCAATCGAAGCGATAAAGTGGTGCCGAACACCATCGCGATAATGCAACAACGTGTCATCCTTGCGCCGCACGACCAGACCGCGAGCGGAGGCTTGCTCGTAGGTCATGCCGATGGCGCCGTGAAACATCGGCCATCCTTCACCATAGCCGGGATAGAACGCATCAAAGATTTCGCGGGTGAAGTAATCAATGTTCATCCGGTCAAACCATCGCGCATTGTTCCGACCAAATCGAGCGAGCCACTGATTCTGCGTCGGTGTCACTTCGGGATTGACCGGCGGAGCAGGCGGCGGGAAAAAGTAGGTCTCGTTTGATCCCATCTCGTGCAGGTCAACGAAGACATGGGGGAACCATTCGAGAAAAGCTTTGACGCGCCCGCGTGTTTCCGGTTGCGTTTGCGCGAACCAGTCGCGGTTCATGTCGAACAGATAATGATTCGATCGCCCGCTGGGCCATACTTCGTTATGTTCGGCCGCTTGCGGGTCGGGATCAGGCCAGCGTCCTCGCGTCTGCCGATAGTAGTTGATGAAACGCTCGCGCCCATCGGGATTTTGCATCGGATCAATCACCACGATGGATTGATCGAAAATCGTCTGTACCAGCGGATCGCCTCGCGCGGCCAGCAGATGATAGGCCATCAGAAGGCCAGCGTCGGTGCTGGAGATTTCATTGCCGTGAACGCCGTAGGCCAACCACGTCACTGCCGGCAGTGTTTCAATCAACCGATCAGCTTCAGCAGGAGGGAGCGTGCGAGGATCGGCCAGCCGACGCAAATCAGCTTTGATTTGATCCAGCCGCGCTATATTCGCCTCCGATGCAATGACCAAGTAGTAGAGCTTGCGCTTCTGCCACGTTTCACCATACGAGACCAAACGTGTTCGACGTGGGGCCGCCTGGGTCAACGCTTGTAAATACCGCTCAGCTTCAGCATGCGTGGTGAGTTGTTCGCCCGGCTCGTGCCCGACGATCTGCTTCAGCGTGGGAATGTTCGGATCGTATGAAGCGCCGGGATAAAATGCGGCGTCTTGAGCGGACGCGCCGGTCATCAACCCACACAACCATACCAACACAATGATGCTGCTCAGTCTCTTCATAATCAGTTTGGACACGAACGCCACAGCGCAGTTGGACGGCCTCGCTTGAAGCCATACAAGCACGCATGGGTAGCATTCCTATTTGTTGAGTTTGGAAATCTCGTCGAAGTACTTGACGAACATCTTCATGCCACCGGAAGCCTGCCCCCAATCATAATTCTCGTTGGGCGCATGATAGCCATGTTCGGGCAAGCTGAGGCCAAGAAAAACAATCGGCGCTTTCAAGTATTTCTCCATCGTCACAATTGCGCCGATGGAACCGCCTTCGCGGGTGAACGCTGGGTCTTTGCCGAAGGCAAATTGCATCGCCCGGCGTCCGGCCTCGGCATACGGTCCTTCAAACTGACCCAAGTAGGGCTGTAACGTGGCCTCATGCTCGACGATGACATCCGGATTCTTCGACTTGATGAACTCTTTGACCAGTTTGAAAATCTTCTTAGGATTTTGGTAAGGCACGAGCCGCGTGCTGATCTTGGCTTCAGCGCGTGGCGGAATGACCGTCTTGACGCCCGGGCCGGTATACCCGCCGACGATGCCGTGCACTTCAAACGTGGGTTCAGCCATGATGCTGCGCAACACGCGAGCTGTATCGTTGAAGCGGATGCTCTTGAACTCATGCGCTTTGACAAAGTGCGACAGGCGGAACCCCGAAGCAATATAGTTGTTGATCTCCTTGCTGGTGGCCTTCTTCACGTCATCGTAAAAACCGGGAATTTTGACGCGTCCGGTTGTTGCGTCGTAGCACTCACTAATGAGCTTGCACAGCTCACCGATGGGATTGCGCGCGGCGCCACCTGTGACGCCCGAATGCGCATCCTTGCGGCCTGTTTCCAGACGGAGGATGAAGCCCATCAGCCCGCGCAGCCCATACGGAATTGTTGGCTTGTTTCGTGAAATCCAGATTGTGTCCGAGACCAACACGGAGTCGGTCTTTAATTCGCTCTTTTTTGCCTTGATGAAATGCTCGAAATGCGGGCTGCCGATCTCTTCTTCAAGTTCCCAGATGAATTTGAAGTTGAGCGGCACGCCATTATCCACGGCATAGCGCACGGCCATCAGCGCCGTCAGCGCCGGGCCTTTGTCATCGGTGGTGCCACGACCCTCGTAGCGACCATCTTTGTTGAAAAAGTGAAATGGCTCTTGTCGCCACTCTGGTTCATTGGCCGGCTGAACATCAAGATGATTGTAGATGGCAACGGTTGGATAGCGTGGGTCCTGGATCAACTGCCCAAACACCACCGGATTGCCCGGCGTAGCGACCTTTTCAGCCGTTGCGCCGATGGCCGTCAGGTACTGAGCGGCGAGCTCGGCGCCGCGCTCAATATCGGCTTTGCGTTCCGGGTCCATGCTGATTGTCGGTATTTCAACAAGCTGCCCCAATTTCTCTTCAAACTCTGAGCGCACATGCTGCACATACGCATTCAACTGATCATACATAGCGGCCTACAACCTCCTCCGGTCTGAATTTGTTATGGTACGACTCATGGATTTTGGAGCCGTCATTCTACTCAACGCCAGCGGCTCTAATCAATCCACCACGGTGAATGAAGTCCGCTCGACCACGCGATGCGTGCCGTCGGTCACGGTGACCCGTAAATCATACGCGCCGGTGGGAAACGAAGCGGTCGGGAATTCGGCTACATACTGAATCTGGCCGCGCGCGTCCGGCGCCGGCAGCGCGCCTGAGGATTGGCCCACCACTTGGTACTTATGAATGAACTCGATCTTGACGTTGACGGTCGCTGTCGGATCGGCCTGCACCATGAAGTAAAAGAGCATCTTCTGATCCGACGATTTCTTATACACCCGATCCATGTTCGGCATGATGGTGACGTTGCCGTACTGGAACGGATTGCCCTCGTTGCGCTCGCCGGGACGCAGTGTCTCGACGTTGCCCACAGGCACAATGCTGCTCAACCGCAATGGCGCTGCGCTCCCCGCCGGCACGTTCAGCGACACCTGTTGCACGCTGGCCTTGCCGCTGCCAGCATCGCGGGCAATCAGCTCAATTTGATACTGACCTGGTTCCAGGTCTGTGTTGCGATAAAACAAAATCTTATTCGACTTAAATGCGTCCAGACGATCCGCGCGAACGCTGACCGCATAATTTTGACTGAGCTTGCGCACAACCGCGCGGCGCGCGTCCTTGACAAGCGCCATGACGGCCAGTTGTCCGACATAGTTCTTTGGCTCGTCTTTACCGCCATCCTTTTTCTTCTCTTTGCTAGCCGGCTTGTCTTCGGTGAGAACGATCCTGTCGGCAGGAATTTCAGCGACCACCTGCACGCTATTGATCATGCGCGGCGGCGGCAGCGGGAATTGCAACGAAGCGACCTTCAGCGGAAAGTCTGCTGGCCGAGGCGTCACCCGCAGCGCCTCAAACAAGGGTTCCTCGTGTGGCAGCACCGGCATGGCATCACTCGACGGCAGCGCGAAGTATCCACTGCGCGCCCGCACACGCACATCATCGCGGTTGACTTTGAGCGAGATTTTACGGAAGCGCCCGTCGAAATCCTGATTCGATGGCGCATAGGTCAACACGTAGTACGTGTGCGTATCTTCATCAATGCGCGCCAGTCCGGCCCGCAGGTCATTGGTGTTGCGAATGGCCAGGCCGCCGGTCGCTTCGGCTAACTCCACGAGCACGCTCTGCGTGTTGAGCCGGCCAATCGTTTCAACACGACCTAACATGGATTCCCCGCCTTCCACAATCGTCGGATCAGCGCCTGCCGCGCGCGCAGTGGCCAGCGCCGAGACTTGGTCGCTAACGCGCCCACCTTCACTCTCCACGCGCAATCCGCCGGCATCAACCGTGTAGAACGCCACGTTATACCGGTTGGCATTGCCGATCACTGAGCGGAACTGTCCAGCCACGCTTGAAGGAATCGAGAAGCCTTCGGAAAACAGAATCACCGTCTTGCGTCCGGGCAGCGATTGTTGACCACGAATCAATGCAAGCAACGCTAGCACGCTGGCGCGCGCTTGCGCTTCGCGCTCGAACAGCTCGAAACTGCGAAACGTGTTGATCAACACGCTATCAAGCTGACGGCTAACATCGCCCGTTGGCGAGAGGCGCGTCGCTGCGGCTTCGGCAAGCTGTTGTGAGACAGGCTGCCCCTCGCCGCGCGTTTGCAGGAGGCGTTCCAATGCCTCGGCGCTCGAAGTGAACTGGCGTGACGTGCTGCTGGCCGCAATCTCCACCGCTTTCTTCAGCGCCTCACGGTCACGGGTGAACTGCTGAATCATGAAGAGCCGCAGGTCAATGCCAAACACGGCGATCCAATCATCAGGTCCGATCTTCTCCAGGTACTCGCGCGCGGCGCGGGCGGCATGGATTTGACTGCCCCGCGCCAGCGACAAATTATCGAACACCAGAATAACCAGGTTCGGTTGTCTGGCCACAGAGCCTGTGGCAGGCGCGACCGGATTGGCCGTGGATGGTTTCTCTCCCGTCATCCGGACTGACGCATCACGCCCCCGCCGTTCCAAGCGAACTGAAGTAATCGTTTGCTTGATGCCATCCTCGTACACCTCAAAATCAGCGGGCGTCAGATCAACAATCGTCTTGTTCTTTTTGTCCGTCACAATCACGTCCACGACCACTTCGGTGGCGGTCAGCTTAATCGCCTCCTGTTCCAATGCTCCCTTTTGATCTTGCTGCGCCCAGCCCAAGACCGAACCGTTCAGGCACAAAATGAGCCAACCAACGAGATAATGTATCCGCGCGTCGTGCATGAGGATATTCCTCCTCCGGATTGGAATCACTGTGAGCCAGCATTGTAACACAAGGCCGCGCGAAACTACACCAAATCTGGTCTGGGCGATGCTGCTGACACAATAGAAACTTGGCTTGACACTTACAAGTCCAGAATGTTATAACCGAGCCGCCCGGTGAAGGTACTTGCAGCAACAGTTTTAGGGAATGAAGCACAGGATTCTTGCGCCAGGAGGCAGCTTTGCAAGAACCGAGCTCATTCTTTTCGGGCATGTGCATGATTACGCATTTCAATCCAAAAATCTTTTAGGAGGAGAACCCTTATGAAGAGATTGTTTACGCTATTGACCGTAATGGGACTCGCTGGCCTATTGACGCTTGCCAGCTTCCCTGTATCTGAATCCACCACGAGCGCTGCGCAAGAGGGCGTGACCGATGATCCGACGACCACCCAAACGATCACATTGCCGGCATCAGGCACAATCACCATCAGTGGCAATATCGCCAGCCGTGGTGGGACGGTGATCTTCGTGGGTGAGGACAGTTTTGAGAAGGTGCTGAACCTCGTCGTTAACCAGCCAACTGTGGCGGCGTTTGACCTGAACTGGCCGAACCGCTCAACTGACCTGGACATGATCCTGTGGCAAGTCCCCGCCGGTGGTGATCCCACGTTGGTGAGCGATGCCGAGGCGGTGAACGCAGCGGCGTCGCCGCTTGGCCCAGCCGCTTTCCCTGAGAAGATCGGCCCCAATGTGCTGTTGCCGGGCCGTTATGTTCTGGGCATCACCAACTTTGAATGCGACACCTGCGGCGCCAATAGCACGCCCATTGACGGACCGCCGTCGGCGTACACACTGACCATCAAGACAGGCGGCACCGACCCGATTGAAGTGAACGTGGATAATGGTCTTTTGGCCATTCTGCGCTTCCGCACCGGCTTAGGGCGAACCTACGTCAATCGCTTCTCGTTGGGCCAGCAACTTGCTCTGTCTGGTCCTCGCCAGGTGACGATCACAGCCGCTCGCGTGAATCTATTTAATCCTTCCACGTTCGGCGTAGCGCGACCTGATATTCCGGGACAATCCGTGCGCTTCCTGGCATTCACCGCGCCCGCCGGCACAACGACTCCGCCGGATAACCCAACGCTGGTGTTCGACCGTAACCTGACAGTTCCCGGTGCGGACGGATTCCTTGATTTTGCTATTAACCCGCCGTTCGTCGTTGACAGCAATCAGGAGCTGTTCTTTGGCTACTTCATGGCCGATCCGGCCAACAATGGCATGCAGTTCAACATTGACACGTTGGGTGGTTCGGGTCGAACCCGCTCGTTCTTCGCCGGCGGCACGGGCAGGTCAACTCCTGCGCTGTCGGGTTGGGCTCCGGATGAAGGCACGGCGGCTGTTCCCCCCGGCGGCAATGTCATGCTGCGGTTAATTGTGAGTCAGTAGTCAGCCGCTTTCGCTGCTACGTAAACTCGGTTTGAATGCTCAGCGCTTTACCTGTGGGCTTTCATCCACAGGTGAAGCGCTTTGTTTTTGCAGCGAACTGCCAATGTGCCTGCACCTCACGGGCGAGCTGCACGGATAGAACGCGGATAAGGCCGAGGTAGATGGGCCGTTGCTTTATCCCTGCGACGCTCAGCCGAATCCGCGTCATTTGTGGTCTTTGTTTCGGCTAGAAATTGATTCGGAAGACGAACTGAATAATCCGGCCGCCTGGATCGTTGGTCGTGCCGAAGTCCCGATAGGCTTCAAATACCTCACCGAACGTCACACTGTTGATGCTGTGATTGCGCGCCTGTGAAGCAGCCGAGACGGGGAAGAAGAAATTTACCGTGTTAAACGCATTCAAAAACTCGGCGCGAAATTCTAGATTCAGCTTCTCGGTGAGAGGAGTTTTCTTCAGCACGCTCAGGTCTGCCCGGTAGAATGGCGGGCCGTGCAGGAAGAAAAATGCGCCCAGCTCGCCCGGCGTGGTCGGCGAATCAATGAACTCAGGATTGGCGCGCCCGTCCGAGCCGATCAATTCGGGAGGAAAGAAAAACACACGGCCATTTGGCAGCTTGCGGATCTTGAGCATTTTCTGGAGTTGATTGCGAGTGATGTTCTTCAACACAACAGTTGTGCTCAGCGGTGTAGCTGAACCGTTGTACGTCAGTCGCCCACTGGTCAAGCGAAACGGCGGTCCGCTTTGAATGCGCACAATCCCGTCGGTTTGCCAGCCGCCGATGATTTTGTTCAGCATGCTCGAGCTGGTGTTCCACAAGCGCCCGGGGCCAAATGGCAGCTCGTAAATCCAATTGACCTTCAGCGCGTGGGTAATGTCAAACGGCGACAATCCTTTATTCAGGTCAGGATTTCGAATGGTGATGTAATTTTGAAACGTGACAGCATCAACGACAGCGAAATTCGTCAGCGACTTAGAGAACGTGTAATTGCCTTGCACGAGCAATCCTTTGGATAGGCGGCGGCGCAGCTCGATCTGCAGCGCGTTGTAACTGGACGCGCCGCCGTTATCCAGCACGTAATTGCCGGCCGTTGTCTCCGGATTGACAACGAAGAAATTAGGTGGATAACCAGCGGCTACTAGGCGCGGGAAGAAGGCGGCGCTGAAGGCCAGCGACTGAGCGAACGCGCCGGCTTGACCTGTATCCAGATAATTGACGAACGTCGTGTTGCGGAACAGTGGCGCTCGCGGATTTGTCGTGCCAAAGGCCGCTTCCAAAATCGGCAACCGCACCTGTCCGGGCAGGCCTTGATTGGAGAACAAGGCGCCACGATTGGCTGCGCGACTGATCCGCAGGTTGTTCTGCGCGTTGATGAACTCCTGCAAGAATCCATTCTCAAAGATGTTCACTTCGTTCAGATCGAATTGCCGATAGAGTTTGACGCCGCGATTGCCCACGTAGCGAATTTCTAGCACCGTGTCGCGCATGATCTCGCGTTGCAGACCGAACGACCATTGTTGGACGTACGGCGTCTTCAAATTGGGGATGAACGCGTTGGGCGCCACGCCGCCATAGGTGAAGTCAGCCTGCGCGATAGGAAATTGGAACTCGCGGGGCTGGCGAGACAAGGGCGGCACGCCGTTGCGCAACAGCAACGAACCCGGCGTGAAGTGCACATCGGGGACCAGCTCGCCAAAGGCATACGGCCCCGGATTCGGCCCGATCATGAAATCATTCAAGATCGTCAGCCCTTCGCGCGTGTAGCTGATGGAGAAACCGCCGCGAATAGCGGATGCGCCGCCCGTGCCGAATAATTTTCGCATGAGCCAATGTTGTGACTGAGGGCTCCAGGCAAAACCCAGACTCGGCGCCAGATTATCCAGATCGCGTGCATACACCGGTTGATCACCAACCAGATGATAGACCGTCGGACGGCCCGTCAATACGCCGGGTCTGAACAGATTGCCAACACCAGAAATGCCCCATAGACCTTCAAAGCCGGGCGTAGAATAAATGTTGTTGGTGTTCCGAGGGGCGCCTTGATACTCCCATCGCAAACCATAATTGAGCGTCAGCTCTTGCGTCGCGCGCCACGAATCCTGTGCGTAGAAACCATATTCGACGTGTTCAGTTTTTTGTACGAGTGGGATGAACTGTTCATACTTGCGCGTTCGCTCGTTGACGTAGACGGAACCGGTGACGCCCGAAATGCGCCCGGTCAGAAACGCGTACAACGCGCGCGCCCGAGGCAGTTCGTTCGCTGTGCTGATGCCGGGGAAATTGTCCGTGTTGAACATTGCATCAGCCGGGTCGGTCGGCAACACGCCAAAACTGATGTCGGGGATGGCGCTGCCTAAGCCGAATGGATCGTAGTCCACGACTTTCGATCTGATCCAACTGAAATTGCCGCCAAAATTGAGATTGTGCGCCCCTTTTGTCCACGTGAATTGATCTGCCCACTGATAATAGGGCGTATTGCGTCCGGCCGTTGGAAACTGAAACGGGCTGGTCAGAAACGATGGAAAATTGACAACAAAGCCGCTGGTAAAGGTCTCCAGGCCGACGCCTGGATTGAAAGCAACGGGCGCGGCCTGAAAGCCGAAGCGAAATTCATTGACTTTGTTGGCAGCCAGCGTCGAACGCAGCGCGGTGGAGATGAGGTAGCGATTCGACACCTGGCCACTGCGTTGTGTGAAGCCAGGGATCACCGGACTGCCCTGGTTATTGAAGTACTGGTAATGATATGTGCCTTCCCAACGATGATTGCTTGTGATGTTCAGGTCCAGACGCAGCGAAGAGAAGCTGCGACGATCGTAGGTCCGGCTGTTGAAACCGATCTCATCACGAATCAGGTCGAGCTTGCGAACCGCAACCGAACCGCGCGCCTGATCAATTTGTTCCAACAGCGCGGTAATTTGAGGATCGGCTGTGCTGGGAAAGCCGTTGCGCCCGGCCAGGTCAAATAGGTTCACCGCGTTGGTCTGCCCAGGACGATCTGTGCGCGCGTAGGTGAATAATCCGCGTCGAGCTTCCGCCGTCAGAATGTTACGCCGCACAAAGCTCGATTGCGGCAACCGGAATTCGTCCTGCGCGAAGAAGAAAAAGAAGCGGTTTTTGATGACGGGGCCGCCGATTTTGCCCCCGAACTGGTTGAGTACAATGATTTGCCGTGGCAGCCGCGCCTGATTGTTGAAAAAGTAATTACTATTGAGCGCCGTGTTGCGATGATACCACCAGCCGCCGCCATGCCATTCGTTCGTTCCGCTTTTGGTGACGAACTTGATTTTGACGGCGCCTTCGCCGGCAGCGTCAGCGCCGGCATTGCTGGTGGTCACCGATACTTCTTCAACGGCGTCAATGCGCGGACGAACAATCGTGAAGAATCCATCTGAACTGCGCAGGTAATTGTCTTGCACATTGATGCCGTCAAATGTGATGTCAATCGCGCCTTTAGGTAGGCCGTTGATGGACGATGTGCGCGGCGTCCCCGGCGTCGCTGTGCCCGGCAGCGTGAGCACCAAATCGAGCGCGTCACGGGATACAAACGGCAGCTCGGTAATCTGTCGTCCGGTGATCGTTGAATTGATAGTTGGCGAGCTCTTATTGATCAGGACTTCCCCGCCCCCTTCAATGATAACGACCTCAGTCATCTGCCCAACGTCCAGCACGACGGTCAATTTGATCGAGCCCCCGACATCAAGTTTGATGTCACGCATCACGATTTGCTTAAAACCGGCTGCGCTGGCCTGAACCGAGTATACGCCGACGGGCAGCGCCGTCACGGCAAAGAAGCCATCGTCATTGGATTTTGTTCTGTACTGGAAGCCTGTGGCCTGATTGATCACCACCACCTCGGCCTCAGGGACAACCGCGCCCTGAATATCCGTCACAGTACCTGTGATCGTGCCGCTGGTTGCCTGCGCGAACACAGCTTGACTGAGGCAGCTCATCCACACAGTGACCACTACGTATGTAAACCGCTTAGCAAGACCCTTCATGTTCATAGATACCTCCTTTGCTTGAAGAAACACACTGCCCCTCTTTGCAAGAGCGGTGTCAAACAGGTTCCATGTCTAACAGGACGTCGTCTTGAAACCGATTCGCTCGATAAAGCTGGTGATCGAAGTGGACCGACACCGCTGATGCTGAATCAAAAACGGCTTGATGACGCCGACCATCAACTGGCCCGCGTCATCAAGCCTCATACCACAGAATGACTAAAAATTGATTCGGAAGACGAATTGAATGATCCGTCCGCCCGGATCATTTGTCGTGGACGTATCCTGATACGCATTCAGAATCTGTCCGAACAGGCCGTCATTGATATTCGCCGTACTACCATTGGCCGCGCCGGCGCCAAGGAGGCCCCGCGTGCCGCCGCTGCCGGACGCTGCGCTCCGCGCAAAGTAGAAGTTAGCGTGATTGAACGCATTCAGAAATTCAGCGCGAAACTCCACGTTCCAGTTCTCCGTGATGCGCGTCTTCTTTACGAGACTCAGGTCCCAGCGTTGGAAGCCTGGACCGTGCAACCAGAGAATAGAGCCGAACTGCCCCGGCGTGCTAGGCGAATCAAGAATGTTCTTGTTGGCCTGGCCGTCCGGCCCGATCAATTCTTCAGGGAAGAAATAGACCTGGCCGGTTGGCGTCTTGCGCACCTTGAGCATCTTTTGCAATTGCTGTCGGGTTATTCCCTTGAGGACAACACCGCTATCAATGCCCAATCCTGTGAGGTTGTGGTTGAACGTGTAGCGAGCGCTGGTCAGCACAAACGGGGCGCCGGTCTGCGCGCGGAAGATGCCATGCAGGGCCCATCCTTCGATTGCCTTATTGGCCAAGTTCGAACTGAAGCCCCAGCGTTGACCTGGGCCAAACGGCAATTCGTAAATCCAGTTAGCTTTGAACACATGTGTAATGTCAAACGGTGAGAGTCCTTTGTCCAACCGGGGATTGCGCAACGTCTGACGCGGCTGAAACACAACCGCGCTGACCTCGCTGATGTCCGAGAGGGCTTTGCTGAAGCTATAGTTGGCCTGCAACAATAAACCTTTGGAAAAGCGCCGTCGCAGGTCAACCTGCAACGCATGATAGTTGGAATCGCCATCATTGGTCAGATACCAGACGCCACCTGTTCCTTCAGGATTTACCACAAAAAAGTTCCGCGGATAGCCAGCACTGACCAGGTTATCCATGAACAGACGGTTCGTGGCCAGTCGTCGCGCAAACGTGCCGGCTTGACCAGAATTCAAGTCACCGATGAACGCACTGGCGCGAAACTGCGGCGAGGTAGTTCGCCCACCAAACGCAGCCAGCAGAATCGGCACTGGCTGCGTTCCAGCAGCGCCCGGCGCAAAGCTGCGCCCACCGTTGATCCGCAGATTGATCTGCGCGTTGAGGAAGTCTCGCAGGAACCCATTTTCAAAAATGTTGACTTCGTTCAGGTCGCCCTGGCGAAACAGCTTGACGGCGTGATTGCCGACATAGCGGACCTCCAGCACCGTGTCGCGCATCAGCTCGCGCTGCACGCTCAGCGTCCACTGTTGCACATACGGGACCACCAGGTCACGCGTCAAGTAACCATTGGGTGTGAATGCACTGTAAGCAAAATCAGCCTGCCGCAACGTGGTGGTGAACCGATCCAGTGTCCTTCGCAATGGCGGCAATCCTTGTCCACCGTTGAAATGTAAACTACCCGGCGGGAAATCGCCGCGCCCCACGCGCAGACTTGCCTCGACTTGCGGTCCTGGATTCGGCCCCAACATCAGGTTGTCAAACAACAGCGTGCCTTCACGAGTATACGTGATCCCGTAGCCGCCGCGAATGACCGTCTTGCCTTCGGAGCCGAATATCTTGGACAACCATCCCTTCTGGATGTTAGGCGACCAGGCCAGACCAAGACTAGGAGCAAAATTGTTCCAGTCGCGATTGTAGCTTTCCCCTTCCACAACCGTGTAGATGGTGGGTTGCCCTTGAAGGACGCCTGGCTTAAACAGGTTGCCCGGCCCGGAAATACCCCACAAGCCGTCCGGCTGCGGCGTGAAGTAAATTCTGTTGGTGTTGACCGGCGGACCTTGATACTCCCAGCGCAGTCCATAATTGAGCGTGAACGTTGGCGTGAGGCGCCAGGAATCCTGCATATAGAGCCCAAACTCCGTGTGCCGGCCGCGTTGTGTCAGGGGTTGGCCTTGAACGAATTCGCGCAACTTTTCGTCCACGTAAACGATCGCACTGATGTCGGTAATGCGGCCCACCAGCAGCGCGTAAAGACTACGGGCGATGGGTAAGTCCGTCGCAGTGGAAATGCCAGGGAAGTTGGCCACGTCAAAGAGCGTGCTCTGGGCTGGATCATTGGCGTCAATCCCAAACGTAACCGTCGGGATGGCGTCACCGTAGCCAAAGGGATCGAAATCATTTCCCCAGAATGTAACCAGCGTGGCCGAGCCACCGAACGAGAAGTTGTGGCGGCCCTTGGTCCATGTCAGATTATCAATCCACTGTTTGACAGGTGTGTTGCGCCGCGATGGCGAAAACGGAGGAATCGGGTTGCTGCCCAGCGGCCAATCCAACCGATAGCCGCCCGGCACTTTTTCGGGACCTAACTCGCGGAAAAACGCCACCGATCCACCTTGCAAGCCAAAGCGAAACTCATTAACCATTGTGGGCGAAATCGTCCAGCGCATTGCCGTTGACCCAGAGAAGCGATTGGAGTGCTGTCCACCAGCCAGGCCTAAGCCGGGGAAGATCGGATCGGCGCCATTGAGCGTATCAGGAAATGCATCGAAGTAGTTGTAGTGCGCGATCCCTTCCCACCTGATTTTTTCAGTGATGTTCCAGTCCAATCGCAGGTCGGTGAAGTAGCGTTTATCGAAGCTGGGCGAGTTGAAGGCAAACCGCTCAAGCCGCCCGGCCGGGTCAGCCGGCGAAACCGTGCCCAGCGCGCGAGCCTGATTGATACGGTCAATCAAGCCGCCGATCGCTGGATCAATCCGCGTCGGGAGGTTGTAACGAGCGGCCAGTTCCAGCAAATTCACCTTTTGAATTTGCCGATTGTCCGTGCGCACATAATTGAAAATCCCTCGCGACGAGTCCAGACTCAACATGGTACGCTCGCGGAAAATCGAAGACGGAATGCGGAAATTATCATGCGACCAGAAGAAAAACATCTTGTCTCGCTTAATCGGGCCGCCAATCTTGTAGCCAAATTGGTTCAACAGGATTCGTTGTCGAGGCAGTCCTCGTTGGTTGTTGAAAAAGTAATTGGAGTTGAGCGCGGTATTGCGATGATACCACCAGCCGCCGCCATGAAACTCATTGGTGCCGCTTTTGGTGACGAAGGCGATTTGCACGGCGCCTTCGCCGGCTGAATCAGCGCCCGGATTGCTGGTTGTCACCGTGACTTCTTCAATGGCGTCAATGCGCGGGCGAACATACGCGAAAAAGCCATCACCACTCTTGAGCAAGTTATCCTGAACGTTAATCCCATCGAGCGTGATATTGATAGCTCCTTTGGGCAACCCATGGATCGAAGAAGTGCGCGGGCGACCCGGCGTGGCCACACCCGGTTGCGTTAAAGCCAAATCCAACGCATCACGCGACGTGATCGGCAATTCGATGATCTGACGACCGGTGATCGTCGTGCTCACCTCTTCCGAAGAACGATTGATCAACACCTCGGCGCCAGCCTCGACGTTAACCTGCTCGATGATCTCGCCAGCTTCCAGCACAACCTTCAAATCAACCGGCGTGGCGGCGCTCAAGGCCACCGAGCGAACCACTAATGACTTAAACCCAGCAGCCGTCACCGTCACCGTGTAATTACTGACCGGCAGGCCAGGCACCAAAAAGTACCCATCCGGATTCGTGGTCGTTTTGTATTCAACGTTAGTCGTGGTGTCTTTGATTACAACTTCAGCGCCAACAACGACGGCGCCTGTTTCATCCGTCACGGTTCCGGAAATTCGGCCTGTAGCGCCGCCTTGAGCGAACGCCTCCGACCAAGGCCCGAACCAGACCAATGCCAGCAGACACGCCGTAGCGCATGTCATAACGATCTTTGAGAGTTTCATATCCTAAGTCCTCCATAGATCAGAGCACTCTTCACCGGCGGCCTGCGACCCACCCGCGCAATCGAGAACGTAAGGCTGAGTGCGGCAGAAACAAATAAGCCAGCCACGCTTCAGACGAGGTCCTACAACGAGTTCTACCAACCCAGCGGATGCTCTGACGGTCGCTCACCACCGATGCTGAATGCTCCTTGAAAATAAACTCAAACCCGATGAAGCCGTGCAAATTGTATGCCACGCTCTCAGAAAATATCAAGCTAATTGGGTGTTTAAGTTTAGACGCGCAACAGCGCTCAGCCCACCACCGCATCATCCATTTTTTTGGAAGGTTTTTCCGAAAAATTGGAAACCTGCCGCCCGGTGCGAAAAAATCAGGAACCTTCCCAGAGCACTTGCGTGAGGAACACTCCAACGTGCACAGTCAAGCTTGTTTGAGGAGGCATCAACTATGCGAAAACGCATTCTTTTCTTCTTGTCAGTTCTGCTGATGGCTGCGGGCCTGACGGGCTGGGGCGCTCCCAGTTGGGCTTTCGATGAGACAAACGACCAGGACACCATTACTGAGCAGAATGTGGTTTTGATTCAAGACGAAGATGAAAGTAACGCGCCGTACTTCTTCAGCATGTATGCCAGCGCCGGCGGCAGCTTTCTTGGTGTGACGACTGAGGAAGTCACCCCGGAGGTTGTACGACGACTGAAGCTGAAAGAAGAACGTGGGGCCTTGATCACGAGTGTACTACCCGACAGCGCGGCGGCCAAAGCCGGATTACAAAAGGACGACGTGATCGTTCGCTGGAACGGAGCGCCTGTGGAAAGCGCTTCCCAACTTCACCGCCTTATTCGCGAAACGCCCAGTGGACGGATGGTTCGATTGGGGGTCGTTCGCGATGGCCGCGAAATCGAGATGCGAGTCACGCTGGGTAAACGCTCGGAACACGAGCCGAGGCAATTTAGAGGTCTCCTGGACCGAGAAACACAAGAGCGGTTGCGCGAGCCGTTCGGCAAAGCGCGCGAGGCTCTGGAGAACCTAGATTGGGGCGCTTACTTCGGAGCATTCAGCGGTCGTGGACGGATGGGCATCACACTGCAAGAACTGACGCCACAGTTAGCCGACTATTTTGGCGTGAAAGATCGAACCGGTGTGCTGATTTCTTCTGTGCGTGAAGATTCACCGGCCAGTCGAGCAGGCCTCAAAGCAGGCGATGTCATCATCGCTATTGACGGAGAGAGCGTGCAAGACGCCAATGATGTGATCCGCGTGGTCGCCAAAAAGGAGCAAGGGCCAGTAGAGGTGCGCATCGTGCGTGAGCGGCGCGAAATGACCGTGACGGTGACACTGGAGAAGAAGGAAAAAGCCATGCCCTACTTCTTTGGCCCCGAAGCCGGTGCAGTGCGCTTTCGGGCGCCGCACATCAGGCTGTTCGTGCCTCGCATCAGAGAGATTATCCCGGCGCCAGTTAGGCCGCTCAAGCAAATTGGTACGCCGGCAGGCGTGATTTAGGTTTTCTCCTCCTGAACGGCGAAGGCGACCGTGTGACGAGGTGAGCTGGCGCCGGAGCAACCGGGCGGCTCTCTGATCAACCGGTCACCTCCCCTTCTTCGGCCGGCCACTTCATTGGCCGGCCACTTTCCACCTCTTTGGGCTTTCCCTATACTATCCGCTCGCTCGATCAACTCAACTACAGGAGGATGGTATGTCACGGATCAGTTCAATGTTGGGCTGTGTCGTTTCAGTCGTTGTTCTTTTTGTTTCTTGCGGGACACTTCAGTCCACGCCTTCTGGCGCAGCAAGCGAGCAGCCGCTCAGCCCGCCTGCATCGGCGCTCAGCGCGATCAATGCGCAAGACCTGATGGCCTATATTCAACGGCTCGCCTCAGATGAGTTTGAAGGTCGGGCTCCCGGCACAAAGGGCGAAGACCTGACGGTCGAGTACCTTTCGGAACACTTCAAGCGACTCGGACTGAAACCAGGGAATACGGATGGAACTTATATTCAGAAAGTCCCGCTCGTCGGTCTGACGCCTGATCCAAACATGCGGTTGATTTTCACGGCTGGCGCTCAACGGCTCACGTTGGCATACCGCGACGAGTTTGTGGCGTGGAGCAAACACGTTGTCGAGCAGACCGGTGTTCAGGATTCGGAGGTCGTGTTTGTCGGCTATGGCGTGGTCGCGCCGGAGTTCAACTGGGACGATTTCAAGGGACTGGACGTCAAAGGCAAAACGCTGATCATGCTGATTAACGACCCGCCAGTGCCTGATCCCGGCGATCCATCGCGCCTGGATGCAAAGACGTTTGGTGGTCGAGCGATGACCTACTACGGTCGCTGGACCTACAAGTATGAAATCGCTGCACAGAAAGGCGCGCGCGCCTGTTTGATCATCCACGAGACGGAACCGGCGGCCTATCCGTGGGCGGTGGTTCAGGGGCGAGCCGGTGAGCAATTCGATCTTTCGACGCCGGATAAGAATTTGTCTCGTTGCGCTGTTGAAGGCTGGCTCACCTATGAGAGCGCGAAAAAGCTGTTTGCGCTGGCCGGCCAGGACATAGAGAAGCTGAAGAAAGCCGCTGTCAGTCGGGATTTCAAACCGGTTCCGCTGCCCGTAAAAGCATCGGTCTCAATCCGCAATACCATCCGCCCGGTTGATTCCAGAAATGTCATCGCCAAGCTCGAAGGGAGCGATCCTCGGTTGAAAGACGAGTATGTGGTCTATATGGCCCACTGGGATCATCTCGGCAAAAAAACATCGCTGACGGGCGACCAAATTTTCAATGGCGCTGTTGACAACGCCACTGGCACAGCCGCTCTGTTGGAACTGGCAGAGGCATTCACCAAGCTGCCCACTCGACCGCGTCGTTCCATTTTGTTCTTAGCGCTGACGGCGGAAGAGCAAGGGCTGCTGGGGTCTCAATACTATGCTGAACATCCGATTTACCCGCTGGCCAAAACGGTCGCAGCCATCAACATGGATGCGATGAACCCATGGGGCCGCACCAAGGACGTGACGATCATCGGCATGGGCAACTCCACGTTGGACGACATCGCTCAATCGGCTGCTAGCGCCCAGGGGCGCATCGTCCGCCCAGACCCGGAACCGGAAAAGGGATTATTCTATCGTTCGGATCATTTCAACTTCGCTAAACAGGGCGTGCCGGCGCTCTATCTTGACGGCGGCGTTGAGTACATAGACCGCCCACCTGATTGGGGATTGAAGCGCATTCAACAGTACACCGCTGAGGACTATCACAAACCCAGCGATGAAGTGAAACCCGATTGGGACTTGAGCGGGCTTCTGCAAGATGTGCAGTTATTGTTTGACGTGGGTTACCGCGTCGCCAATCAGGACTCGTACCCCGAATGGAAGCCAGGCACTGAGTTCAAAGCGAAACGCGAACAGATGCTCAAACAGGCGTCCGGCTCATAGCTGCAGTCTTGGCGTTGCTGGAATGACTGAGCTGCACAGCCTTCCGGTTGTGATGCCCAGCTCCGCTTCGCGACGAAGTGCGCTGCGGTTGGGCGACTGGAATTGGCCAGTCTTTCAATTGAGACATCCAGCGCCGATACGACCGCCCTATTGTGGGGGACGAATCCGCGGCACGAAACCTGGGGGGAACTCAGGTAGCGACGAGACGTAGACCGAGCCCGGATACTCTGCTTCAACATAGTAAACCAGCCGAGAGGTGTCGCCAGTCAAGCTCACCGTGTACGAACCGTCGCTTTGCCGACGCATTGGCTCACGTTCAAACGTGTAGGCTCGGTCACGTGAATAGATCAATTGCACTCTTCTGGCGCCAGCAACCAATGCCCCCGGAACGATGAACACGGTCTCATTCCCTTGCTGTCTGACGCTCAATTGCGGATCCGGCGGCAGCGGCTGACCGTCGCGCAGATGCCAGTCAAACCACGCTTGAGCGTTACCGAGAATGCGCTTTGAGGCATTGACCACATTGTTGTATGTGTCGTAGCGGCGCGATGAGTCAGCATAGTAGCCATGATCCCAGTCGTAGATGATCTCCAGTCGCTTTTCTGGCGCGCGCGTCGCCTCGTAGGTGGATCGCGTCGTAGTGATGGGAAAGAACTCATCTTGCGCGCCGTTGATCAACATAACAGGCGCGTGCTGGCGACCCACGTAATGAATGGGATCAAGGTATCGTTCAAACGCGAGCACAGGCGGCGACTCTGGCGTCAGTCCGGTTTCGCTCATGAGCAGGGAAACCCATGAACCAGCTTCCAATGAGCGACGGAAATCACCGGTGGCCATGATCGGATAAGCAGCCGCCAAACGGTCATCAACGCCGTTAGCGATCCAAGTCATCAAGCCGCCGGCTGAAATGCCGGTCATGCCGATCTTTTGCCGGTTCACGGCAGGCAGCGTCGTCAGGTAGGTCACCGCGCGCATGGCCGAATAGGCATATTGATACAACCAGCTTCGGCGAATGTCGGGAATCGTGTTCAACCAGTTCCGCCATTGCGAGGGCGCGCCGGTTGAACGGCCTTGACCAGGGCCGCTGAACGAAATGGTAACGGCTTTGAGCATCGCGGCCAGTGTTTTGGCGACCTCCTCATCAGCTTGATCGCCTGCGCCGTGCCCATAGACGAGCGCGGGCAACGTCCCCGGCGCGTGTCCCGTCGGAATGGCCACAAAGCCATGAATGCGGATCGGTCCCTGGCCAACGTCAATCGAATCGAAGGTCACCTCGATCACCTCCATCGAAACGCGGTTGATTCTGGCGCGCGTTGGTCCGGCGACGACAGCCGCGTTCAACGTCAGTGGATTCTTGATCTCGGCCATGTCCCAAATCTCGGTTGGGTCCGGTTCGTTCTGTGCAGCGACAGGCAGCGGCGGCCTGCTTGTTATTGAACTGAGGGACGCCACCAACCAGAACGCGATCAGCAACGCGACCCAGCAACGAGCGGGCTGCACAAACGAGAAAGACTTTTTGTATGACATCACAATTCCTCCAATGCGTCATCTGTTCGTGGGCTTCAGCAGTGTAGCACAGTCCAGGTGAAAATGTCCGATGAAAAAGCTGCGACGCCGTGATAAAATGCGGCCACGCCCGGTGATACAAAAACAGATGCGCTGTTTCACAGCAGTTCCGTTTGGAGGCAAAATCTTATGAGACGAATGAGTGTGATTGCCGTCGTTGTGAGTCTAATCATCATCTCGATTGCCGATGCCGCTCGGCGAACTTCCACTGGCGGGCGCCAACCGAGGCGTTTTCATGCTTACGTGACCAACACGGGGGATGACAGCGTCAGTGTGATTGATTTGAGCACGGGCGCGCCACTGGCCACACCGATCAGCGTCGGACCAAGCCCGTCAGCGCTCGCCATCAGTCCTGACCAGCAACGGGTGTTTGTCGCCAATGCGCAGACAAACACGGTGTCGGTGATTGACACTGAGACGCGCCGGGTGGTGGCAACAACTGTGCTCGGACAAGCCTCAGTGCGCGCCGTCGGCGTGACGGTCGGATTGGATGGGCAGCGCGCATTTGTGACTCATCCACGCGGCAACACAGTCTATACGGTCCACACGGCCAGCAATGCCAGAGATGATCTGTTTCCCATGTCCGGCCAACCATCGGGTCTGGCGTGGATCATGAAAGCTGGTCCGTTTCTCTACGTTTCGACGCCGGCAGACCGTGGTGTCACCTCGGTGGACTTGTTTGAAACGCGACGCAGTCGGCGGCTCATTCCAACAGGTCGTCAACCATGGAGCATCGTGGCCTCGCCCGATGGCCAACTGGTGTACGTCACCGACGTGGAGGAGTCGAAAGTGAGCGCGATTTCGACAGTGACAGACAGAGTTGTAAGCGTGTTTCCGGTGGGTCGAAGCCCTGACGGTCTAGCAATCACGCCTGATGGCAGGCGGCTCATCGTAGCCTCGTTGCAGGCGCCGCAGGCGCATATTCTGAATCCGCTCGATGGGAACGTGATGGCGGTTGTGCCAACCGGTTCATCCATGAGGACGAATCAACCGGGACTCAACCGGGTGGCTGTCTCGCCTGACGGACTTCATGCGGTGGTGGCTAACGAAGATGATGACACAATCACGGTCATTGATTTGAAAGCGATGGTTGTGCGCGCGACTGTGCCGGTCGTAGACCAGCCGACGGGCGTTGTTATTGTCGGTAAGGCAGCCGTGTGCGATCCGAGGCCGTCCGTGATGGATTTCGGTGATGTACCGTTGGCTCATGGCAGTGTTGAGCAGGTCCTGAGCCTGACCAATCGGGGCACAGAGACGCTTCAGCTCACACGACTAACGATAGACACGCCGGCGTTTCAGATTGACGGGACGGCGCGCTCGTTGGCGCCGCGCGAAACAGCGCGATTCATTGTTCGATTCGTTGCCAACGGCCTCGGTGAGCATCTGGCAACACTGCGGATTGAGGCCAACGATCCTGATCCAGACCGTTGCTTCGTTCGGCTGCGCGCTGTCCGGCGCGCGAGTTTGTCGAGTGGTCGAGGTCCGGCCATTGCCGGCGACGAGCATGCGTGCAGGTAGGATTTCGCTTATTCCGATTGGCAATGAACCTGATCAAGGTTCTCTTCCAAACAGACGAATTACGTCAGCGGCCAGACCCGATGTAGCAGGTTGATCGTTCTCGCTCAGCCGGGCATCCTCGCCCGAGCGCGAATGATGGTGTTGGCAACTCACCCATAGGATTGCGGTGAAAGCGGCTCAAGAACAGATGCGCTCCTACACCTACTGCGAATCTGCAGGCATGCCCGCAGGTGAATGCGTCACAAGCCCGCAGCGGTTAACTTTGACAGAGTCTCGTTCAATTGATAGACTAAAATATCGTCAGATGAGCGGAGGGTTACGTTAATTGGTAAACGACCGGTCTTGAAAACCGGCGCCCGCAAGGGCTTGTGGGTTCGAGTCCCTCACCCTCCGCCACACTTCACTGACAGCTTGCATGCCAGTTCGGCCATCCTGTTGAGAAAGCGAACATCCTCGGTCGCGCCCGAAATAGCCGATACGCGCGCGCTTCGTCTTGTTGGCCGTCCTGTTGAGAAAGCGAACGTTCTCGGTCGCGCGGGCGATGGCTGAGCGGCCACGAGAGGGCCGGCCTGATTTGACCGACACAAGCGAACAATGTACACTGATGATTCCATCATTATCGAACGAGGAGTTGTATTGGTTATGTCAAAAGATCATGAATCGAGCAAACTGACTTATTTTTTAATCGGCGCAGGCATTGGCGCTGTTGTGGCGCTTCTGTTTGCCCCCAAGTCGGGACGGGAGCTGCGTGAAGACATTGCTGATCGCACGCGCCGGGGCATGGACAAAGCCTCCGAGGCATATCAGGCCACGCGAGAACGCGCCCGCGAATTAGCCGCAGCCGGCCGGGAGAAAGCGGCGGAGGTGATTGAGCACGCCAAAGAAGCAGTGGCTGAACAGCGCAGCCGTCTGTCAGCGGCGGTTGATGCGGGCAAGCAAGCCTATCGGGAGGAAAAGAAAAAGCTGTTGGAAGCCGAAGAAAGCTAATCTGACGGAGACAGTCCCGTGTCCCAGGAAACTCAATTCCTCTTTGCTATGACGTTTGCTGTGCTCACCGTGATTTTGCTGGTGAGCATTCTGTTGGTATTGGCACGCATTGGTCGAGTGATGCAGCAATTGCAGGCTTCTATCTATGCCCTGCGTCAGCAGGCCGAACCTGTGCTGCAGGATGCTCGTCAGCTCACTCAGGAGACGCGGGCCAGTCTTTCGACCATCCTCGCCCATGCGCAACAGACTGTGGCAGCGGTCGGTAAGACGACTGAACAAATCGCCTGGATGGCGCATGAGCAAGCCATTGAGTTACGGGCGTTGGCGCAAGACACAGTTCTGGCCGTGCGCAATCAAGTCGAGCGACTGGATGATCTGGTGTCGCGCACGACCACGCGCGTTGATCAAACGGCGGCCATCGTGCAGGCCGAAGTGCTTCAGCCCGTCCATGAACTTCATTGCATCGTCGTCGGGATTCAACGCGCCCTGCAGGTGCTCATGGCGCGAAAGCGACGTGCTCTCGATCAAGTCTACCAAGACGAAGAGCTATTTATTTGAAGCGACCGTCAGCCACCACGTGGCGCACGGGGTGTCTCGGCATCGCCATCTGGGCGTGCAGTGTGGGCCTCTTTTTGTTGCTTTGATTTGCACAGTGAGATCATGACAACCGACACACCATTAGACCTCAAACAGACGATCAATCTACCGGCCAAACTCTTGCCGATGAAAGCGAATTTAATCCACGCTGAACCGGCGCGACTCGAACGCTGGAAACAGATGGGCCTTTATCATCTGATTCTACAGTCGCGTCAGGGACGACCGTCGTTCATTTTGCATGACGGCCCGCCCTACGCCAATGGCAATATCCATATTGGCCATGCGCTGAATAAAATTTTGAAAGACTTCATCGTCAAGTCACGCAGCATGATGGGCTACTGGGCGCCGTTTGTGCCCGGCTGGGATTGTCATGGGCTGCCGATTGAGATTCAAGTTGATAAAAAGCTTGGCGCCAAAAAGCACGATATGCCGGCCACGGTGATTCGCCGCGAAGCGCGCGCGCATGCCGAGCGCTTTATCAAAGCGCAGTCTGACGACTTTCAGCGACTGGGCGTGCTCGGTGAATTTGAGAATCCCTATGTGACCATGGATTTTCAATATCAAGCCGACATTGTACGCGCCTTTGGCAAATTCGTCGAAGACGGCAGCGTCTATAAAGGCGCGCGCGCCGTCCATTGGTGCATACACTGTCAAACGGCGCTGGCCGAAGCGGAGATTGAATACAATGAGCGCGAAAGCCCTTCCATCTATGTGAAGTTTCCGCTGGCTGTTGACCCGGCGGTGATTGATCCGGCGTTGCAAGGCAAAACGGTGTCAGTCCTCATCTGGACGACGACGCCATGGACGCTGCCGGCCAATTTAGGCATTACCTTCCATCGGGACTATGAATATGTTGGCGTGGAGGTAGGCAACGAAGTTTACATCGTGGCCGCCGGTTTGCTTGAGGCTGTCGCAGCGGCTGTTGGTTGGTCGCAGCCGCGCGTGGTGGCGCGATTCAAAGGCGAGAAGTTGGATCGCTTGAAAGCCCGACACCCGTTCATTGAGCGGGAATCACTGTTCATGCTCGGCGATCATGTGACGTTGGATACCGGCACGGGCGCCGTTCATACAGCGCCGGGGCATGGCTACGACGACTATATGATCGGCCAACGCTACGGACTGGACGTCTACTCGCCGGTTGACGCGCAAGGCCGATTTACCGATGACGTCGAGCATTTTGCCGGTCAGCAGGTCTTCAAGGCGAACGCTCGAATCAATGAGCTGATGCGAGAGCGTGGCGTGTTGCTGGCCGAGCACACGATCACGCACTCGTATCCGCACTGTTGGCGTTGTCATCATCCGGTGATCTTTCGCGCGACGCCACAGTGGTTCATTTCGATGGATGCGACGAATTTGCGCCAGCGCGCCCTTAGGGCGATTGAAACCGTGCAGTGGTATCCAGCGTGGGGCCGCGAGCGCATGTACAACGTTGTCGCGCAGCGGCCCGATTGGTGCATCTCACGGCAACGGCTGTGGGGCGTGCCGATCGTGGCGTTTTATTGTGAGCAATGCTCGTATGTCTTGCTCGCGCCGGAGATCATCGAGCACGTTGCCCGCATTTTCGAGCAGCGCGGCGCCGACGCCTGGTATGAAGACGACGCGCAAAGCCTGCTGCCGCCGGCAACGCGCTGCCCACAGTGCCATGCCCAGCAGTTTCGCAAAGAAACGGACATTCTGGACGTGTGGCTCGATTCCGGGGCCAGCTCGCTGGCGGTCCTGGAGCGGCGCGGCCTGCCATGGCCAGCAGACGTTTACATCGAAGGCGGCGATCAATTTCGCGCATGGTTTAATTCGTCGCTAACGGTGGCCTTGCCAGCCAAGAATGCAGCACCGTTCCGCGCTGTCATCGCGCATGGCTGGACGGTTGATGCCGCTGGCGAAAAGATGTCCAAGTCCAAAGGCAACGTCGTGGAGCCGCAGGACGTGATCAAAAAGAGCGGCGCCGAGATTCTTCGCCTCTGGGTTGCCTCGTCGGATTATCACGAAGAAGTCCGCATCTCCGCTGAAATTCTGACTCGACTGGTGGAAGCCTATCGCAAGATTCGCAATACGGCCTGCTATCTGGTCAACAATCTGTTTGATTTTCATCCAGCGCAGGACAGCGTGCCGCCGGCTGAGATGTTTGAAATAGACCGCTGGATACTGGCCGAGTGTCAGCAGGTCACTGAGACTGTGTTGAAAGCGTATGAAGACTACGAGTTCCACGTTGTCTTTCAAACGCTCTACCGATTCTGCACGGTCGAACTTTCGGCCATCTACTTTGATATTCTCAAAGACCGCCTCTACACATTTGCGCCGAAGTCTGTGGGCCGGCGCAGCGCGCAAACGGCGCTGTATGAGCTTCTGAGTACCTTGACGCGGCTGATGGCGCCCATCCTGGCGTTTACTTCAGACGAGATTTGGGAAGTCTTTCTTGGCCAATTCAGCGACACGCCGGCGTCGGTTCATCTGGCGGAATTCCCGCGTCCGGTGGCCGCCTATCAAGATGCTGACTTACTCTCGCGATGGCAGCGCATCATGGAGATTCGCAGCGATGTGCTCAAGGCGTTGGAACTGAAGCGGGCAGCCAAAGAGATTGGTTCAGGCTTGGAAGCCAAGGTTATCCTCTCGGCCAGCGGGGAGACCTACGATTTTTTGAGCCACTATCTGGATCAACTACCGGCGGTGTTCATTGTCTCTCAGGTCGAATTGCGCCGCTCTGATCAAGCCTCGTTGAGCATTGAGGCGCAACGGGCGGATGGCCAAAAATGCGAACGATGCTGGAACTACTCCACATTCGTCGGACAACATGAGCGGTACCCGACATTATGTCATCGTTGTTTGCCCACGGTGCTGGAGCTGGAATCGCTTGCGCGCCGCTCGTAAGAGTGCCATCGTTGTGGAGCACCACTGCTCTTGTGTTACCTGATGGTTTTCATCTTGACGGATCGGCAGTAAACAAGTCACAGTGTTGATATGCAGTCACACGCCCAACATATCATCAGAGAGCGGGTCGGTTATTTGGTCGTGGCGTTGCTCATTTTCCTGGTTGATCAATGGACGAAATACCTCGCCACGCACTATCTGGATACAGGGCTGACCTATGGCGCCAGCCGCGCGGTCATTGACGGATTTTTTCACCTGACGTATGTGGAGAATGCAGGCATTGCCTGGGGCTTATTTGCCGATGCTGGGCGCGGCGGAAAATTTGTGCTCGGCTTGATCTCCGTCATCGCGGCGATTGGCATCATAGTGTACGCTGTGCGAACACCGGTTTCAGAACGCTGGACTCACTGGGGCCTGACGCTCATATTGGGCGGCGTATTAGGCAACTTGACAGATCGCGTGATCAACGGCGCGGTGGTTGATTTTCTCGATTTCACCATCGGCTCCTACCGCTGGCCAACGTTTAATCTGGCCGACATGGCCATTAGCATTGGCGCATTCATTCTAATTGTTGATGCGCTGCGCTCGCCCAGAGAGAGTCCACCGACAGAGCCGGTGTCACTTTCATCTGATCAATGAGGCATTATGTATCCAGAGCTATGGCGCATTCCGTTCATTGATTTTCCGATTTACTCCTATGGTGTCCTGCTGGCATTGGGCATCTGGCTGGGCATCTGGTTGGCTTCGCGGTTGGCCGCAGCAGACGGTCTTGAGCCGCAGAAGGTCATCGGCTTCGCATTACGCGTTGTCATCGCCTCACTGGTGGGGGCCAAGCTGCTCCTCATCATCACCGAGTGGCGCTCATTGAACAGTCTGCGCGAGGTCTTTTCACTCGATCTGCTGCGTGCCGGAGGCGTCTACTATGGCGGATTTCTCGCTGGCTTGGCGACGGCAGTCATTCTGATTTGGGTCTATCGGTGGCCTGGTTGGAAAGTGGCTGATGCGTTTGCTCCCAGTCTGGCCATTGGCCAGTCGCTTGGGCGTTTGGGTTGCTTCGCGGCGGGTTGCTGCTGGGGCAAGCCAACGTCTTCGTGGGTGGGCGTAACATTTCCCATGATCGGACACGAGTACACCGGCGTGCCGGCAGGCATTGCTTTGCACCCAACGCAATTGTACGAAGCAGGCGCCACACTCGGAATTTTCTTGTTCTTGATGTGGCTGCGCCGGCGGCGTGCGTTTCCCGGTCAGGTGGTGCTGGTCTACATTCTGCTTTACGCGGCGGCGCGGTTTATCATTGAATTTTATCGCGACGATTGGCGCGGCTGGGTTGGCCCCTTGTCAACCTCACAATTCATCGCTGTCTGTTTGGCTGTGGGGTCGTCGCTGTTGTTGTGGCTCGCGTGGCGCAAGCGTGCTGGAGAACCGATGCGGCTGCAAACCTCGGACTCATCGGCACACTGAAGCATCAGCACGCTGAAGCATCGGCGCGCTGAAGACCGACATGCCGATCACCAGAAGACAGAGCGTTCTGTATGGATGAGCGGGCATCCCGACAACTCTTAAGCGGTGGTCCAACAGAGGAAGATCGTCGGTTCGATCAGGCGCTGCGACCGAAATACCTGGACGAATTCATCGGGCAGCGCAAGGTTGTCGAAAACCTCGCCGTCTACATTCAAGCGGCACGGGCGCGCGGTGAAGCGCTCGATCATGTCATCCTGCACGGACCGCCGGGCATCGGCAAAACGACGCTCGCATACTTAATTGCCAACGAGCTGGGCGTCGAGATCAAGGCTACCTCAGGGCCGGTGATCGAACGATCGGGTGACATGGCGGCGTTGCTGACCAACCTGGGCGAACGTGAAGTCCTGTTTGTGGACGAAATCCATCGCCTCAATCCGACTATCGAAGAGTTTCTCTATCCGGCGATGGAAGAGTACAAACTCGACTTCATCATCGGCCAGGGACCGGCGGCTCGCTCGATCAAACTCGAGTTGCCGCCATTCACGTTGATTGGAGCCACCACGCGCAAGGGCCTGCTGACGGCCCCGTTGCGCGGACGGTTCGGCATTGACCTCCACCTGGACTTTTACCAACCCGACGAGCTGCAGACGATTGTGCTCAGATCGGCCAAGATTCTGCACATCGAGATCGAACCAAGCGGAGCGTTGGAAATCGCTCGTCGCGCCCGCGGCACGCCCCGCATTGCCAATCGCCTCTTGCGCCGAGTGCGCGACTTTGCTCAGGTGCAAGGCGATGGGCGGATCAGCCGCCAGATCGCCGATTATGCCCTCAATCGTATGGAAGTGGATAAATTCGGCCTCGATGAAATTGATCGCAAAATCCTACTGACGATCATCGAGAAATTCGGCGGCGGCCCGGTCGGCCTGGGCACGATCTCGGCAGCCATCAATGAAGAGAAAGATGCGATTGAAGAGATCTATGAGCCATATCTGATCCAGATCGGATTTTTGAATCGCACGCCGCGTGGTCGCGTGGCAACGCAGGCCGCCTACCAGCATTTGGGCTACGACGTGCTGGGACGGCCCACGGCGGATCAAGGCGGACTGTTTGATGCGTGAGCCGGTCCGCGACCGCCATCTTCATCTGCTTGTTCGGATCAAACGAGGCGCGGCCCTATGGAAAAAGTCCTCATTGTAGACCGTTTCCCCATCGAGGCGCGGATGGCGGCCACGCTGCTTAGTAAAGCCGGCTTTGCAACAGCGTTGGTCAGCCCCGGTCAAGACGTGGTGCAAGCGGCTGAGGAGCAACGACCCGATGTGATTCTTTTGAGCGTCGCGCTAGCGCCCGAGGACGGCTACCGAGTCTGTCAACAACTCAAGACGAATCGCGCCACGCGCTCAGCCACGGTCGTTCTTTACACCGTTCGTGGTGAGCCGTTGGATTTCTTTCGCGGCCTCGAAGTTGGCGCCGACGATTTCCTGCTCACGCCTGTAACCAATCAGGAGACACCCGCTCGCCTCAAAGAAATTCTGGCCGATCGGCACATGACATTTCCGGGCTTCTCCGAGCCGTTGGACCTCGTTCTAACGCAGATTGCCTCTACTACCGGGCCGCTTCCCAGGCGCATTGAGCGCATGTTGCAGGCGTTCACTCAGCATGCCCGCAAGGGCATCAATATCATGTTGAGCGACTATCTTGGCGACATCTTGGTCAATCAGGCGATTGAGCAAACAAATTCCCGCTATCCGTTTTTTGGCAAGCTGATGCACGCTTTCGCCTCAGGCGCCTCGGTTGACTCATCATTGTCGGACGCCGTGTCAGTCAATGAAGCAACACAGGCGTTCCGAACGTTTGTTCATGCTCTCTACCGACTGGTCGCAATCATCACCCGCACACGTCCCAACCGCGTGCAAGAAATGCGCGTCATCGGCCGGGCCTTTGACCAGATGCTGACCGAGCTGCAAGCGCAGAGCGAGGAATACCAACGGGCTGCCGAGCGAACTTCGGAGAAACCACCTACCAAGGAGAAACCGCCTGCCAAGGGTGAGCCAGCCACACCTTTGCCCGCTGCGGGTTCGCCGTCAGCCCAGTCCACGCACGCACCGGCGCTCACACTGGACTGTGTCATGGATGCGCGCGGCCACCTGATCCTCTTTCATGAGGGACTCGCCCGGATGTTAGGGTATGGCCGGGACGAATTGATCGGGCAGCCGCTGGTTGCTTTGCTGGCAGGCGATGGGCAGCACACACTCGACAAAATACTCAGCTCACTGATGACCGAGGGCGTCGCGCGAACCTATCTTCACTTGAAGACCAAAGACGGCGCTTCGATTTATGCTGAAGCCCAGTTCACCGCTGCCTACGATGCCAACGGACAACTGGTCAAGGCTCATGGCGCCCTGCGCATCCTCTCTGTCTCGCTGGTCATTCAGGAACAAGTCGCTGAGAATGAATATCTGCGACGAACGCTCAATGAGCTGCGCGAGCAGTTCACCCTATTGTCATCGCTGCTAGCGCGCGATTTGAATCAACCGCTGGGCGAAATTCTCTCGCTCTGCGATACGCTCGTAACGGAGCATGCCGGCCAATTGAACGAGCTGGCCCAAGCACGCCTTCACAAGATGCAACAGATGCTTTTGACGGCCAAGCAACTGACGCAAGGACTCACTGATTACGTGCAGGTGAGCGCCACACCGAGCAGCAACACTCAAGTCAATTTGGATCAGCTCATCGAAGAAGTGCGCGCCGCGCTCTCATTGACCTTGATTCAACGGCGGGCAGTCTTTCGTGTTATTGGCGAGCTCCCCACAGTTGTCTGTGATCGAGAGCGCATCAGGTGGTTGTTCACTGAACTGGCAACCAATGCCTTAAAATTTAACAAAGCCATCTCGCCAACCGTTGAAATCGGCGTGCAGACGGATGACCCGGCCACCTACACGTTTTATGTGAAAGACAACGGCATCGGCATTGACGTCCGCTTGCATGAGTCTATTTTCGAACCGTTGTATCGGGCGCCTCAAGCTCAAGACTATGGCGGAATCGGCATGGGATTGGCTACCTGCCAGCGCATTGTGCAATCGCACGGTGGCCGTCTCTGGGTCGAATCAAAGCTCGGCGACGGCGCCACGTTCTTCTTTACACTGCCGCGCTAGTTGTCGTCGCAATCAGACGACGCCTTGGCAAAGAGACCAATCCGGTCAGTTCACCAGCTTCCCGGAGGAATGGTCACAGAGGCCGCAGGTAGAGGGCAGAGATGGAGAGGTTCTCGATGGTCTCTGCGACCTCGATAGTTTCCATTTTCATTGTGGCGTGTACTGGCACATGAGCAGTTCCTCGGAAACTGACAAATGAACTGCTGGCGACATCACCGGCCAAACAGCAACGAACGTGACAGCGCAGCCAACCGTGACGCAAAAGGCGCAGACACGAGAACATCGTATAGGCTCACCATTGCAGCGATGCTCAGCGCTGCGCCTTTTGTGTCACGTCGAGGCGTTTTTCCAGCTTCACGCCACTGCCTCACCGCCTAGGCAAAAACACGTGATCGAACACATAATCAGCTACGCGCCGACCTTGAAGGATGCCTTCGGTGATGTCGAAGTCCCAGTGAATGCCGAGGTAGATACGGCTCCGCCCGTTTTCTAACTCCGCCTCAGACAATGACGTGTAAGAGCGCGGGCGCAACGGACGGATGTTCCCGTTATTGTCTCGGGTAATTCCGTTGAACTCGTCCGATACGAAGGTGAAGCTGATATTGTCGGTTCCATAAAATCGGCGCAGGGTTTGGAACAACGCGCCGCCAAAGCCGGCATGCCCGGATGGATAGGCGGGGAAAGGCGGCGTGAAGTTTGGACCAACCAAGTTGCTGGCCGGCGCGCCCAATGGCATGAAATTCGGATCGCCGACAGTATCTGGATTGCCATCACCTAGGCCCGTCGGGCCAGTTCCCGGATCCGCTTCGCGAATGCCTGTGACAGGACGCCAATAGTCGTAGTAGTACTTGGACTCCCAGATGGCAATGGCGGCATCGGCCATCGCCACGTTAACCAATGCCAACAGTCGCGCTAATTCGACAACATCGCCATCCGTTCCCATCTCCTTTGCAACAGCCATCGCCACTTGATTGTACAAGCGTGGAGGTGCGCAAAGGCTCGGCGTTCCGTCGTAAGCCCAGTAGATACCGATGAATGTTTGCTCCTCGGTTCGTTCAGTTGGCGTGGTAATGCCGTCGCCGCCGAGTCGTTTCACTTCGTCATAGGCTCGTGCGTATTCCGGGCTGCTGAGAGATGGTGGAACTGGGCAGCGGAACTGCTCGGCCGAGGTCATGACAAACGGTTTCACTTCGGCCCAGCGCGCGCCCAGAGCTATGGGAATTCGGCTAATCGGGTCTTGGCGCCAGCGGCCTGGCTGATCGCTGGTGAAGTAAGTCACGCCGATGATCGGCTCTTCGTGCTGCGCGCCATCATTGGCTCTGCGCGCGAGGATGGCGGCTGCCGCGTGGCGGCCTTGGTCAATGCCGTTGGCCTTCGCTTGGCCGTCAGGCATCTGGGCAAGGTCCTGGAGCAACAACTGCCCGCATTTGACCCGCTGCGATGGGAAGAGCGCCACCAATGTGTCATGCGCTGCTTGTGCGATGGCAGCTTCCATCAAGGTGTCTGCCTCCGCGCGCGGCAAACCAATGTAGCTTTCATAGCGACCAGCAATGGCATTGACCGCTTCAAAGATGGCAATATGAACGATGGCCATGGCGCGGCTGGCGCGTCCAGGCCCGAAGTTCTCGCCAAACACCCGGTCTTCACCAGGCGCCACAGGCGTATGATCCAATCCGCTGGCGTCAATGGCGATCTGATTCCAACGTTGAAGCATGTCAGTGCTAGACCTGACCGCACCATCAGGAAACGTCCCGCTGCGCGGCTCGTAAGGCGCACCCCAGGCACGATGGAAACGATCGTGAGAAAATGAACTACCCCCAGCGAGGGTCGTCATGCTCACAATGAGAATAAACACAATGTACGTGTAACGTGTTCTGCTCAACACCATTTGATCTCCTCCTTATCGAGACTAAGAGGCACAAACCGTGCAGAACGTGAGGTCGTCTTCAGTCACTTCCCTCCTTAATGCCTCAGGCTCCCACAGCTATGCACTCGTAAGCGGCTCTCTGTCAGGGCGACCTAGTTTTTTAGATGCCGGCCTCCTCCTCCAAAAAGCCGGCGCAATTATAGAGAGATGAGCTAAGCTGGTCAAATCACGGACGGCCGATCAACACAAATGGAGCCCAATAATAGGGATGTGGATAGGCGCGGCGAACGGCCAGTTGAGCTTGTCGCAAGGCGCTGCGGGCTGACTCGCCTTGGCGCAGATATGAATAGAACGCGCCCATCAATTCCGCCGTCGAGCGATCATTGACGGCCCACAAACTGACGATCACAGACGGCGCGCCGGCGTACATAAACCCACGCATCAGCCCAACGAGCTCATCGCCGGCAAACACGCGATTCACACCGGTCTGACAGGCGCTCAATGTCACCAGCTCGGCTTGCAGTCGCAGGTGAAAGATGTCGTAAAAATTCAGCCAGGAATCGGCCAATTTCAACGCCGAGAACAATGGATTATCTCGACGAAAGATGGCATGCGAGGCCAGGTGCAAGAACCGGCAATGTTCAGCTTGCCGCTTGAACTCTGCCAGACTGGCTTGCTCACCCACGAGCGCCTGCGCGCCAGGGATGAGCGACCGGATGCGCTCGACCTCATCAGCGATATGAGGCAAATTCGTATCAGGAACGCCGACAATCAGCGCAGGCATAGCATGATCGTGTGTCTGCTGAGGTCGCTGCCG
This sequence comes from Blastocatellia bacterium, assembly GCA_025054955.1. Taxonomy (NCBI): domain Bacteria; kingdom Pseudomonadati; phylum Acidobacteriota; class Blastocatellia; species Blastocatellia bacterium. The sequence continues at coordinate 49,206 of JANWZE010000056.1, forward strand.
GCACAGTGAGAACGTGTGGGCGCTGGGCGCATAGGAAATTTCGTAGCGCTCCAGTAGATATCCCTGTTCGTCCACCAGCGCATGAAACGGGACGTAGTGCAACAGACCATGCGGCACAATGATCCATCGTGGCCTGTCCAGCGCCCAGGCCACGGGTTCAACCAACGTTTCATACAGCGCCTGCAGATGCTCTTGACTGAATTGAAGCAGGGCTGCTTCGTGTCGCCGGGTATAGTCCGTGTGCAATAGTGGCTTGTGCAATTGAAAACGAAGCGCGCGCAGCAGCCTCAGAACCTGCGAGACCGAGCCGGTTGGCTGCGCGGCGCACAATCCAGATGAGTTGACAACAAACGCATGAATCTGATCGTCAATGATGAAGTACTCCAGTAGCGCCTCATCCTCAGACAGATGGCGCGCGAGCCTGTCGCTGCTTATCGAAGCGACGATGTGCAATGAGACGTATTCCGGGTCCTGGGCTTGCAGGTGGCGTAACAAACGGGCTAATTCGGCTTCGCTGTCGCTGATCTTTTGACGAAGCTGGCGTGTCAGTTCAACAGAGCGCGCGCCGGGCGTTGTTTCATGTTCGTGCAGCTTGTTGTAATACCAATCGAGCTGCTCCCGCAGTGTATTCCACGCTTGGGTTGTCTGCTGATCCGGCTGCGCCTGACTCTTCATCTGCAAGGCGCCGGCCAGCAGGTCAACCAGAGCACGCGATTTGGCGGCTTCGACCACCCGGAAGGCTTCCTGCTGCTTGGCCGGCGACCCATCCCGCAAACAGAGTCCCACCAGGTCCTCGTAGACTTTGAGTTTATCTTTGACAAACGAGGACTTGAATTCGTCAATGTGGATCGTGCTGCGCATCTGTTCGATTTGACTCAGCGCCTGCTGATAACTTTCATAGGCATGCGCTGTGTCACCCAGTCGCTCTCGCACATTCCCTTTGAGGTGAAACCACTGATATTTGAGCCAGGGCGCAGCCAATGGTTCCAATCGGGCCCACGCTTGTTCGCAAAGGCTGTTGGCCGTTGTCAGGTCACCGGTGAGCAGATAGATTTTTGCTAACTGAAGCTCGGCTGCGGCAACACGATAATCAAGCTGCTGCGAGTGAAAGACCTCGTGCGCGGCCTGACACAACGCGATGGCCTTCTCCCACTGCTGTTGCCGCATCGCGATGTCACTACCATAGAGATCGCAGAGCGCCTGATAGACTTCGTTTCCCTCGCGCACGAACAGCGCACGCGCCTCCTTCAGCAAGGCCGCCGACTGCTCAAATGCGCCCAGATGCAGAGCGGCGAGGCTCTGATACATTCTTGCCTTAGCTAACTCATAGCCCATCTGCAATTGAGCAAACTGGCCCGCGGCCAACTCGGCGGCTTCACGCGCGTCATCAAACGCATTCAGTTGCAGGTAGACTTCCGCCAGATCAAGCCGACAAATCGCGGCCTGCGTGATGTCGCCATGTTGACGAGCTTCGGCTTCGATCCACTGAAATTGCTTCAGCGCATGATCGAACCGGCCTCGCAGAAAATAGAGCCAGGCGATGTTATGCTCGACTTGAATCGCCCACAGGTGCAATCCCAAGGCTCGGTAGATGTGTTGCGCCTGCTGGTACAACTGCAATGAATTTTCAAACTCGCCCAGATGAGCATAGACCACCGCCAAATTGGTTTGCGCGGCTGCGAGGCTTTGCCGGTCGCCAAGCTGCTGGAACACATCGGCAGCGCGTTGGTAATAGAGGAGCGCCGTGTGATACTGGGCTAGGCGTTCGTAGATGCTACCCACGTTGGTGTCCAATTGCGCCAGCAACAGCGACTGATGATATTGCTCAAGAACCTGACGCGCCTGCTGGGCTACCTGCAAGGCCTCTTGATAACGTCCCAGATACATCAACACGGGCAGCTTAGCTCGTTCGAGGCGCGCGGCTTCGACCGGCTGACCCTCAGCTTGATAGGCTTGCTCAGCTTTGTTGTAAAACTCCAATGCGCGGGCGTATTGTCCCGAACAATCCAACGCCATCGCTAGGGCATGATACCCCAGCGCGAGACTCTGTCGGTCACCGATAAGACTAGCGGCTTTGTGAGCTAAGTCAGCCAGTCGCAGCGCCCGATCAATATCCACGCGAATCTCATGAACAACCCTTTCCTTGAGCAACTCGACGAACGCACGCGGAATATGACGACGGTGGTGATGAAGAAACGCGATTGCCACATCGTGAGAAGAGAAACTCAGCAGTTGATTCAGTAGCTCGGTGGCTCGTTCAACCTCTTCTTGCGAAGCTCCAGAGCGGACCTCGTTCATGATGGATCGCTCGTCATCGGTCGGTGGTGGCTGCTCAGTCGTGGTCCTCGTGCCTCCTCAGTTGGATGCTCATGGTGATGTCACGCTTCAAGCCGGACATCCATCTGCTCGACCCACACCTGTACGTCGCCGGTATGAATGTTCAGATCATAGGCTCCGGCAGCAAGCTGGTCGAAGGTAAATTCGCCAATAGAGTTGGTGGTGGTTGAGGCCACCGTTTCTCCGGCTTGCAGCAGATTCACCAGGATGCCAGCAACGTCGCGCGGCGCGCCCTGCTGATGAAGAACCTGCCCGGTCAGATGGATCGTGTCGGGCGCATCGCCCGGCTCCAACGACACATCCACATCCCAGACGCCGGCGCGATACAGAAGTTGTCGCATCGTTGGCTCGGTGTCGCGCGTAGCGACCAGCGCAGGCTGAGCCAAGCTGTCAAAGACCAGCATCGCTGTGATACGTTGCCAGACCGTTGGCTGCGGTTGCGGCCCGTGCGCGGCAAACAGTTGAACGGCTCGGTGCAGCACCCATCGTGGCGGTTCGACGGTCTCATCCTGGGCAGTCACCTGTAGAATCTTTTGAATCCACTGCCAATTCTCCTGGCATCGCGCGCAGCGCCCCAGATGCTCTTGAAGCTCGGCGACACTGGCCTGCTCCAGTCGGTGTTGCGCCATGTCAACTAATTTGTCCATCTCAATACATCTCATAGCAGCTTTCTTGCTGGCCGGATACTACCATCAGCATCCTCCAACCCTAAGAGTGAGCGGCCGCGACAAAAAGATACACCTTTTTGTGCCCGCGCCAATAAAAAAATCGAAACGGCTATGAAAATCCCGCTTTTTTCAGAATTCGTTTCAGTTTCTCCAAGCAGCGCCCCCGTGTCGGGCCGATGCTGGAGGGCGGCATATTGAGCTGCTTAGCAATCTGCTCATAAGGCCACTCATCCTTCTGGTAAAACAGATAATTCAACAAGAGCCGACAGCGCTCATCCAATTGCTCAATGCTTCGTCGAATTAAGACCTGTTCTTCAAGCTGCTGAATGACTTCTTCTGGCAGCGGCTCATCGGCCACCAGCTCAAGCGGGCTTTCAGCTTGATCGTCCAGCGAGACAGCATCAGCCAGTTGCTGTTGCCGTCGCTTGATTTTCCAACACTCGCGCGTGGTCGTTGTAATCAGCCAGGCGCCCAGCTTGGCTTCATTGCGCAAATTATTCAATCCTTGCAACAGCGCGACACAGACCGATTGAAACACATCGGCCATATCTTCGGGCGAGAGGTTATACTTGTGTGGAATTGAATAGATAAGCCGCTGATACCGGCACAGCAGCGCTTCCCACGCTTGTGAATCACCTCGCAAACAGGCTGCAATCAGCTCCTCGTCTGTTGCTCTCGTATAATCCGTCATGCTCCACGATCAATCCTGGACACGCCCTGAGAGATCATAAGGCTCAGCAAACCGTTCACAAGACCGGTCTGCTCATCCTTCTCTCTTTTGCGGTCCCTGCCAAGCTACGGTGTCCGTGGCAAGCCATTTGATACAAAGGGCTCTACCCGCTTCGTCTCTGTCCCAAACGGCCTAGTAGTGTTTCACGTTTTCCACCATCCTGCAAGCAGTTTCTGTGGGCGCTTGAGCCCTGCCGCCGGAAAAATTTCCGGCTCAGTGGTTTGTGCCTTGCAGTCTGCCCGCCTCCATCTGTTTGATGGATTAAGGTGAGTGCCTCCAATAACACATTCACCTGTGCGCCTGTTCAAAAGAACCCGTCACGGTTAATCCTCCAGCACCAAAACTCCCCATATCCGGCATTAACTGGCGGCATGCTCGCCCATTGGTGCTCAAAAATTTCTGCTGCCTGATGTATTTTCTGGTGCTGACAAGCCTCTCTTGTAATGGATGAAAATGTCAAAAGGCAGGTGCATGCAAAACGCGGTCTGCCGCTCATGGAGCGGGCGGCCAAGCTTACTTGACTCACGGTTTGATCAAATGATAGTTTCACGGGGTTGAATAATGATGAAGCCGACGGGGAGTTCTCATTCATACCGACGAGCGCTGCTATTCAGCGTTGGCCTCTTTGTTTGTTTGGTTCTGCTGCCGGCGTTGCGATTGTCCCAAATTCCTTATACTCAACGAATCGGCGCTTTATTGTCATCGCTTGGTCAATTTTTCCAGACAACGGCAAGCATCAATTACGGCGCCAATGACGATAACGGCAACGATAACGACAACGATAATGACAACGATAACGATAATGACAATGACAACGACAACGATAACGATAATGACAACGACAACGATAATAACAACGACAATGGCAATGATAACGGCAACGATAATGGCAATGGTAACGGCAACGATAATGGCAATGGTAACGGTAACGGCAATGGCAATGGCAATTCAAATGGGAACGACAACAACAATAACAACGATAATGGCAATGGTAACGGCAATGACAATGACAATGGTAATGACAATGAGCAGCCGGTTGTCGAAAATGAGATCGTCGTCGAGCTGGCGCAGGGCACGAGATTGAGAGATATTCTGGAGCGATATGATCTGAGTTTCATTGAGCGATTGGGCCGCACGAACATCTATCGTTTAGGCTACAAACCCGAACGGAATTTGACTGAGCTCCTGGCGGCGTTAAACCGCGATCCGCAAATCAAGCAAGCAGAAGCCCACTATCTTGTTGTTGATCCGCGAACAATCGTGTTTATTGATCCACGGACGATTGTGTTCATTGACGGGCAATCACCGAGCGAGTATTTCAACCAGTGGGCTATCACGCGCATTCAGGCTGACGCGGCGCATGCTTTGAGTCAAGGTCAAGGTGTGACGGTCGCCGTGATAGATACGGGTATTGATGCGACGCATCCGGTCTTTGATCGAGGCAGGCGGATTGCCCCTGGTGGTTACGATTTTGTGGAGGAGGACGCCGATCCGCAGGAATCATGTCCGAATCCGTCGTTGACGCCGGGGTGTGGTCATGGCACGTTCGTCGCCGGATTGATCGCAGCCGTCGCGCCACAGGCGCAAGTATTGCCGATTCGGGCATTCGACCAGAATGGCGCAGGCACGGCTTTCAACATCGCCAAGGCGATTGAACTGGCGGCTTCGAATAATCGCGTCTCCATCATCAATATGAGTTTTGGGCTGAGAACGCGCTCGTTCGCCATTGACTACGCCCTGAGAAATGCCTATAGCCGTGGCAAGCTCCTGATCGCTTCGGCCGGCAATCAAGGGAGAGCCAGCGGGCAATATCCGGCCACCGAAAATGAGATCGTGATGGCTGTAGCAGCGACTGACAGCCGCGATGTCAAAGCTCCGTTCTCCAACTTCGGCGCGTATGTGGACGTTGCTGCTCCCGGCGTGGACATTTACGGACCGTATCCCGACAATCGGTTTGGAAGCTGGAGTGGCACGTCGTTTGCCACGCCGCTGGTCGCTGCTGAAGCTGCTCTGCTCTATGCCACACAGCCAGCATCTACTCGCCGCACAGCTCAGGCGCGACAGCAGGTCATCCAGGCCATCTACCAATCAGCCGAGAACATTGATGCTCACAATCCCGCAATTGCTGGTCAGCTCGGTCATGGACGAATCAACGTGTTGCGCGCGGTTAATGCGCTTCGTCAGTGACGCGCTGACCACCGTTACAGAACTTCCCCTACCGTGAAAATAACCATTTTCATATCCCTTGAGAATGTAGTACAGGCGTTCCCGCCTGTGCTCTATTTTATGCTTCGTGGCGTGCGCCGAGCTCTTGGGTGATTCCTGACCTTATCTTGGAGTGCGCCGGCAGAGCGAAGCGGCGACGGCGCTTTCCCCTCAGAAAAAGTGGCACAGGCGTTCCCGCCTGTGCTTTATTTTCATGCTCCGTGGCGAGCGTGGAGCTCTTGGGTGATTCCTGACTTTATCTTGGAGTGCGCCGGCAGAGCGAAGCGGCGACGGCGCTTTCCCCTCAGAAAAAGTGGCACAGGCGTTCCCGCCCGTGTTTTTCATCGTTTCTGCGCGTCGTCCCGGACGACATGAACAACTCCTGTGAAAATCGCCCACGAAACACACGAAGCTCACGAACGAATTGTCTTTTCATCCTTCGTGGCGTGCTGTTGCATAGGAGCGATTCCGCAGTTGATATAACTGGCAAACCGCTCTAATTCACGGTGCGCTGATCATCGGCGTCTTGGAGGAGCTAGCGTTCCATCATCGCTGAGTTCGACGGCATTGTCGCCGAAATCTTGCTGCGACAAGCGTTGAAGAATCGGGATGATCGTGTTGGCTGGATCCAGGCGCGGACCGCCGGGCTTCTCTTGCTTAATCGGAATAACCTTTCCGCCCAGAAACGTACCATCCGCGGCGAGTCGTACCTGCAAAATCAACGATAAGCCCAGCGGCCCTGCCAGATTGAACGCTCTGTAGGTGGCGAAGTTGCCAAGCGAATAAGCAATGAGCCGACCTTTGTATACTTCCATGCCGCGCACCACGTGCGGCCCATGACCAAGCAGCAAATCGGCGCCAGCATCAATCACAGTCCGCGCAAAGGCACGCAAGTTACCTCGGTTTTCGCCGAAAAACATTTCAGTGCCATGAGGGACCCGCTGACGCGTAGCGCCTTCAGCGCCGCCGTGGAATGAAACGATGACGATGTCGGCATTGGCCGCCGACGCAGCAACAACCTGCCGCGCTGCGCTCAGATCATTCAAATTGTATGACGTTCGATTGGTAGCAAAGGCGATGAGTTCGATCTTTTTGCCTTTGACGGTGAGACGAGCAATATCGCCGACTTCACCCGAATGCGCGATGCCGAGACTCTCCAGCACGCGTTTGGTGCTCTCGCGTCCAGCGACGCCGAAATCCATCACGTGATTATTCGCCAGGCTCATCACGTCAAAGCCAGCCTCCTTCAGATACCGTCCGTAGCGCGTCGGCGTGCGAAAGGCGAAACAATTCCTCGCTGAGGGAGGACACTTGGTGGTTGTGCCGCCGTCAATCAGTGGCCCTTCCAGATTGCCGAACGTCAGATCAGCCGCGCGCAGAATCGGCGCTACCTCGGCCAGCAACGTCGCGCCGTCATCAGGGGGCAGCCAGCCAGCGTCGGGAAACGTCGTGCCAAGCATGATGTCGCCGACCGCCGCGATGGTGATCTCTTCAGCAGGCCGATGAGCGGGAAATGAACCCGCGGTTAATAAAATCATGACCATGACAGCCAACCAATTTCGAAGCAACGACGCGTTCATCCCGGTTTCATCCTCCTTGTTCAAGAAATGATAGAGAAAGCCCCGGCGGATAATCCGTGGGCTCCTGCCCGCTCAGAAAAACTCTGGCCGATTTTTCACCCCATAATTCCACCTGTGCGCCTTCAATCCTGAGCGCGCTGCCTTCCCTGAGCCCGACAACGTATGTGCCGGGATTGAGCAGCACGAACTCGGTAAGGCGCTCGGCTCGTGTCTCGCCACTGTGTTGCGGTATGACGGCGTCTGTGTAATGAGGATTGATCTGGAATGAGATGAGACCCAGCGCACGGAAGCTCGGCGGCTCAACGATTGGCATATCGTTAGTTGTCTTGATGGTCGGACAGGCCACATTTGCTCCGGCGCTCCATCCAATGTACGGCACGCCATCGTCAACGCGTTGGCGAATCACATCAAGCAAATTCGTATCGTAGAGTCGCTTGAGCAACTGAAACGTATTGCCACCGGCAACCACGATGGCTTCGGCGTGATTCACTGCATCAACTGCATCATCCGCTTCATGCACGGAGGTGAGTGTGTATCCCATCGCCTGGAAGCGCGCGCCCACCATACTGGCAAATTCATCGAACGACATGCGCACGACAGCAAATGGGATGAGCAGCACTGTTTGGACCGACTCGCCGAGAAAATCCCGGATCAGGTTCTCAGCATGTTCTAAATAGCCCTGCCCGTAATTCCTGGAATTGCTCAGGAGCAGTAATTGTCTTTGTCGCATCCCTCTCTCTCCATCCTCTCGATCTGACTCGATGTAGTCAAGGCCGCGCCATCGCTTCAATCAATCAGGCGTCGTACTTGTTCTGGTCATCACGAGCAACCTGATAACTCGTCAACCCACCTGAGCGTAGCGAGGGCGTCGGCGTCATAACTTGTTGTTGCCATCACAAGCAGCCTGACAACGGACAGGCAGCCAGTCGTGGCGCTGAGTTGCCTTCAACCAAGAGCGCGAACATATGACTCACCGCTCGTTGATCTCGGTTGATTGCCAGGCAATCAGCAACCATTGGTTATTGCGTTTGACGTAGACTTCTGTGAAGCGAACCCGAAAATCGAGCGGTTGACCCTGTCGCCGAACTTTCATCCTGGCTTGGCCGGTCACGACAGCCGTCTGGCCATACAGCCGAATCTGGATGTCATCAGCTTCGATGGAATCATATCTGATCGCGCCGGCCTGCAATGAGTGCAACAGGTCAGCTTTTGTATCAACGATGCCGCTGGAGTGCGTGTAGGTGAGGTCGTCATCGAGCAACCGCTCGAGTAACTTCACCTGGCCGCGCATCATCGCCTCGAACCGGCGGATTTGCGCCATGCGAACGGCTTCTTCGGCAGCGCTCATCTTGAGGCGTTTCTCCTCGAGCGTTTGCGCGGGCATGGGCGCCGACCACTCAGACACCATCAGCGCAGTGCCACCCGGGCATTTCTCCTCGAGCGTTTGCGCGGGCATGGGCGCTGGCCCCGTCAGGATCAATAGCAGGATGACAAGATGTTTTGTCATCGGTCTACCGTCTGCAGCTTACCACCCGTTAACTTGCACAGGCTCCTGATCGTACTGACGGAGCAATTCTGCAAGGGCGACGGGGTCTGGTTTCTGCCCATCTTTCATCAATTGCGCCAGTCCCTCGAAGTATTTTTCGCGCTGTCCGGCTGGACAAAACATGATGAGCAATCGGGCACGCTGCGTGCCCCGATTGGCAAACGTATGAGGCATGCCACGCGGCACGAGCACGAATCCACCTGGCGAACACTTCACCACCTGTTCTCCCACAAGAATGTCAACGTCGCCTTCCAACACATAGAACAATTCTTCGCGCTCACGATGGATGTGCGGCGCTGGGCCGAATCCGCCCGGTTCCTGGATGAATTCAAACAGGCTCAAATGCTCGTGCGTATCCGCGCCGGTCGCTTTGACGATGACCTGGCTTGTGCCAAGCAGAATACGATTGCCCGCGCCGGGCTCCAAAACAACTTCCTTCATGGGCAGTGTCATGTGGTCGTCTCCTGGTCACGGCAAATAGGGCTGGGCATCAGTGCTCTCAACGAATTTACGCAGGCCTGCTTCAACGGCTGGCTTGGTCAGTAGCTCGCAAAAGATTTCGATTTCTTCACGCAATTGGTCGTAAGGAACCGGCTTGATGAATTGTTTCGCTCTGATCCGGGTGGCGCGGTCGAATTTCTTGATCTGCGCGGCTGTGGAGCGAGCCAGCGAGAGCGCCTGTCCGTCGTTGGCCATCTGGCTGACCAGCCCGATGGTCTGCGCCTTCGTTGCATTGAAGCTGCGGCCCGTCAACAATAAATCCCGCACCACCGCGTTGCCCAGATCGCGCTTCAATCGAGGAATCCCACCAAAGCCGGGAATCAAACCCAGCCGCAGCTCGGGAAAGCAAAACCGCGCCATCTTCTCAGCGATAATCATGTCACACGTGAGCGCCAGCTCGAAGCCGCCGCCAAAAACGACGCCATGAACGGCGGCAATCGTCACCAGCGGCGATGTGTCAATTGCATTCATCACCCGATGAATGCGCTCAAGGAAATCACGCACGCCAGCCAGACGCTCGTCCTCGGTCAACTCGTACGAGCGATGATACAACTCCCGCAAATCGGCGCCGGCGCAGAATCCGGCCGGCAGCCTGCTGTAGATAATCAGCGCGTCCGCCTGGTCGGACATGCTGGCCAACGCTTCGACGAACTGTTCCAACTCGCGCAGAGTAGCCGAGCCGATCTCGTTGCACGGCGGACGATGCAACGCTAACTCGACAACGCCGTCGGTCAGCTCCCAGGAAAGCGTCTCCCCGTTGAAGTTCATCATAAGCTGTCTCACGCAGGCACAAGCTTATCCCGCTCCGACGGAGAGCGCAATGAGCCACTGTGCCAGGTAGTACGTGCTGAGGTTCACCGCGCGCGAAGGCCGATAGGCGCGACGGAACCGACTCCAAGCCAGGATTGCATCCGAGAGGATAAATAAAACGGCTCCCAGTAGCGCCAGCCAGGCGCCCGGCGGCTTCAGTTGAATCCATCGCGCCAACGCTTGCCCGGCCATCGTCATGATCACCAGCACGTAGGCAAGCACAGGCCATTTCATCTTGCCCAAATGCGGCCAGAGCAAGGAGAGCAGGAGAACGCCGACCACCATAAACAGCGTGACTGCGCTGAGCGACGAGGCGAACTGAACGCCCGGCGAGAACGCAACGATGTAGCAGAGATGCGCGACCAGAAAACTTGCCACGCCGGCGACAAAACGATCCGAAGGTAACATCAAACAAATGTCTCCGATCGTCGAAAAAACCAGGCCCAAACAAATGGCCTGTTGATAAAACCGACTGACCGGCTGTTGTATTCGCGCTGCCATGAGCAGGATGAGCAGCGTCGTCAGCGGCTTGAAGATATAGATGTGATACCGCGGCCCGACGTATTCGGCTCGAATCGTCAGCGTCGCTGTCGCCAGCGCCAACACGAAAATAAGAATTTGCCAATCGGCCAACACTGCCTCCGCGATTCTGTCGGCTGGCGACCGCCCGCGTGATACGTCAGTCTTCCAGCGATGTGTCCAACGGCAACCTGAACAGCAACGGCCTCATTCTTCGTTGCAGAATACGTCGTCAGTCTTCCAGTGTTATATCCAACTGCAACTGACTCCTGACTCCGACTACGTTAGTCTTCCAGCGTTATATCCAACTGCAGCCCTTCGCCTGAACGCTGCGAATGCTCTTTGTAATGCACGACGCGATGCTCTGGAAGGTTCACCAGCTCGGAGGCGTTGTCCTGTCGGTCAGGAAACAATCGAATGTTCACGACCTCCTTCGATGTGGCCAGTTTGTGAGCGTCTTCTGCTGACACATAACCCACGAGCATCACAGTTCCATCAAGTAATTTGTGCACTTCATAACTTTGCGTAATGGGCCGACGGAACAACGGCGCATCGCGGCGTCCGAGCGTCGTGGTGAAGCCATAGACGCCATCAGGCAAACGAGGCAGGTCATAGCCTTCTTCCTCGAGCGTGATGAGCCGCACTTGATGTTTGGCCCGGAGCGCATCGCGTTCCGGATCGTCAGCAAGGTTGCGATCGTGTTGATTCATAGCCTTGTTGATCTCCTCAAGATCATTGTTAATGATGCGTTGTGCTCCGCTCATGGAGGCGATCAATCTACATCTACGATTGCCCAAGATCAAGTCACCGACGCCGAGCGGATGCGCCATTAGAGTGGTTTGCGAATCTTCTAACCCTGGGAGAGCATGCACCGGCGTGCATCAGGCGGCAAGCTGCGAGGCCTCCAGGCTACAAGCAATTGAAAATCGCTGTAACGACGTTCGGTGTCACCGCCGAACGAGCGCGGAGACAATAGACATGAGACGTCACTGAGCACTTGGCAACAGGGCAACCTCAACGATGGACTTCCCGTACCATGTGCGCCAGTTCGGGCAAGATCAGTTTTTCCATTGCCAGCCGCGCCGCTGCCGGCGAGCCGGGAATCGAAATCACGATTCTTCCCTGGTATGTGCCGGCGACAGCGCGCGACAGCATCGCTGCCGCGCCAATCTCCTGATAGCTCAAGAAGCGAAACAGCTCGCCAAAGCCCGGCAGCCGTTTTTCCAGGAGGCTGTCCAGCGCGTCGAAGGTCGAATCACGTCGTGAGATGCCCGTGCCACCGTTGAAAATAACCGCCTGACATTGATCATCGGCCACCAGTGAAGTCAGCACGGCACGCAATTGCTCAGGCTCGTCCTTGATGATCTGATAGCTGGTGATGATATGCCCATGAGCGATGAGTTGTTGTTGGATCAGGTGACCACTGGTGTCTGTCTCCGGCGTGCGTGAATCGCTGACCGTGACGACAGCGCAGCCAACCGGTCCGCGCGCTTGACGTTTGTGTTCGATGTGACTCATGGCCGCATGATTGTAGCTGATTCGGAACGTGAGTGAAACTGACGTCGAACGCTCGCTGAGGCTGTGCTCGTCACCTTGCAGACACTGAGAACGCCTCCGTATAATCGCCGCCTATGGTTCAAACCGTTGAGGCTGCCAAGGCTAAAGCTGTAAGCCTGCGGTCACGCGTCTCGCTGTCTCCGTGGCCACTCGTTGTTGTCCTGGCAGACGGTTTCATTGGAGCGACTGCGCTGTTGTTAGCGTTTCGGTTGCGAATGTTGCAGCGCATTCCTACGTTGAGTGACTTGCTGTTTGTGCTCAATCCCATCGAGTTATTCAGCACGGTCGCTTGGCCGACGTTTGAGCCTTATTGGTTTTTGTGGCTGGTGGCTCCGCTGATTCGCGTCGCCTCGCTGTATCGGCAGCGGCTTTATCGCTTCAAGGGCGAATTTTCTTGGTTCGATGACGGCGTAGGCGTTCTGAAAGCCGTCACCTTGGGCTCGTTGATCTTGATCGTCGTGGCGTTCATGTATCGTGGCGGTTTCGCATTCCGCGTCTATTCATATTCACGCGGCATTTTTCTGCTGGACTGGGGACTGACATTGATTGGTCACGTGATGGTGCATGGTCTTGCGCGAGCAGTTCAACTCGGACTGCGCCGGCGGGGAGCGAATCTAATTCCCTCGTTGATCGTCGGACAGGGCGAGCTGGCCGAACTCTGTTGCGCAGAGATGGCCTCGCGACCGCAACTTGGTTATCGCGTCGTTGGCATCGTCTCCACAACGAATGGTCCGCACCAACGGAGCGACGACGGACAGACCTCGTTACGTCAATACCCGGTGATAGGCAAGCTGGAGCAGTTGCCGAAGATCATCAACGCCTACGGCATTGAGCAGGTCTTCATCACCGATCCGAACGTTTCACCGCGCGTGTTGTTTGAAACGATCATGCAGTGTTGGCAGCGTCGTCAGACTGAATTTAGTCTGGTGCCCACTTTGTTGAGCACATGGCCGCGCAAGACCGAGCTAGAGCAAATCGGTTCGCTGCCGATGATCAAGCTATTTCAGGAGCCGCTGCGCGGGCCTTACCGCTATCTGAAGCGGACGACCGACCTGGTGGTGGCTACAGCAGGATTGATCCTGCTCAGCCCCGTCTTCTTGTTGATCTACTGGCTGGTGAAACTCGATTCACCGGGCCCGGCGCTGTTTCGTCAGGAACGCGTCGGCATGGACGGTCGCGTCTTTACCCTTTACAAGTTCAGAACCATGCGGGTTGACGCCGAGGCCGACGCCCATCGCGAGCACATGAGCCAGCTCATCAACGGACAGATCGCCGCGCAAACCGATGGCGAAGTTCTGTATGGCAAAATCGCCGACGATCAGCGGGTCACACGCGTGGGACGGATTCTGCGGCGCCTGAGTTTGGATGAGCTGCCCCAATTGTTCAACGTGTTGCAGGGAGACATGAGCCTGGTCGGACCACGGCCGCCGATTCCTTATGAAGTCGAACACTACTCCGACTGGCATCGCAAACGACTGGAAGTCAAACCAGGCATCACCGGTTTATGGCAAGTGAGCGGCAGGAATACGCTGCCTTTTGAGGAGATGGTGCAACTGGACATCTACTACATTGAGAACTGGTCGCTATGGCTCGATTTGAAAATCATGATACAAACGGTTCCTGCTATCCTGCGCGGCGAAACAGCGTGAGCCTGGCCGGGTAGCGACGTTGGCTCTGCGCTCGTCCCGGTTAAAGCAACAGCTTCTACCTGCGCCATCGCCAGCTCATCCAAGCAAAGCGACTATCGGACAGGAGCGAAGATGACACAACCAAACAATCTGGTTCAAAAACAACGGGAATATCTGTTCCCTTGCGTCGGAACTTACTACCAGCAACCGCTCGTGATCGAGCGAGGCGAAGGGATGTACGTCTGGGACGATCAAGGCAACAAGTACCTGGATTGCTTCGGCGGCGTGTTGACCGTCAGTGTGGGCCATGCCAATCCGGTCGTCAACAACGCGATCATCGAACAGGTCAACAAGGTTGCTCACACGTCCACGCTCTACATCAATCAGCCTCAAGTGGAACTGGCTGAAAAGGTGGCGCATCTGACGCCCGGCCGATTGCAAAAGAGTTTCTTCACCAACAGCGGCACAGAAGCCGACGAAACGGCCATTGTGCTGGCACGACTCTACACAGGCCGACAAGAGATCGTCGCGCTGCGGCATTGCTACAGCGGTCGCTCGATGCTGGCCATGAGCGTGACAGCGCACTCGACCTGGCGACATGGCGGCCCGTACGTGCCCGGCATCGTGCACGCGGCTGCGCCTTATTGCTATCGCTGTCCGTTCAAATTGACATATCCGTCGTGTGAGTTAGCGTGCGCCCGCGATGTGGAAGAACTCATTCAAACCACGACATCGGGTCAAATCGCTGGGTTCATCGCTGAGCCGATCCTGGGCGTTGGTGGCTTCATCACGCCGCCCAAGGAGTACTTCCGCGAAGTCACCGCAATCATCAAGCGGTATGGCGGCATTTTCATCTGCGACGAAGTGCAGACCGGCTGGGGGCGCACCGGTGACAAATGGTTCGGCATTGAGCATTGGGACGTCGAGCCGGAGATCATGACATTTGCCAAGGGCATGGCCAACGGCGCGCCTATCGGCGCAACGGTCGCCACGCCAGAGGTGGCCCAAGCCTACCCCAGCTTGACGTTCTCCACATTTGGCGGCAATCCGGTGACAATGGCTGCTGCGCTGGCCACCATTCGCTACATGGAAGAACACGACCTGCCACGTAACGCCCGCATCGTTGGCCAATACTTGCGTGAGCGACTCGAAGAGTTAAAGGCCAAATATCCTGTGCTCGGCGACGTGCGCGGAATGGGCTTGATGCAGGGACTGGAACTGGTCAAGGATCGGCGCACCAAGGAACCCCATCCGCAGGCTGTGGCGCAGGTCTTTGAAATCACCAAACAGCGTGGCGTGCTGATTGGCAAGGGCGGCCTTTATGGCAATGTGATCCGGCTTGGCCCGCCGTTGATTGCCACGAAGGATCACATTGATGAGTTAATCGCTGCGCTTGACGCTGGCTTGACAGCGGTCGCGTGATTGATTTCTTGTTCTCATCTGGTTTCACCGGTGTTGCTCAAACACGGGTTGCCGATGTTGCAACCATGCTCACCTGGCTTGGTGTGTAGATAGGGAAATGGCTGCGCCTAATAAAAAATTCAAACTTTATTTGAGCCTCTCCCTTCATAATGAGCGTCACGGAGGCGACCAAACCGTTCGTGACGGTCCAATTGGCAAGTCGGTGGGCGTTGGTCCGACGCAGAGCTGCAATCCACGGCCCTCGCTCCCATTGTGGTTTGGGCAATACAGACAACGGGTCGGAAAAGCTGGCCAGATGCGCTGGCCGTTTCCGACTTTGAGAAGATGAAGCTGGAGGAATTTTCATGACGTGTGGCATTAAGCCAGAGCTGATGAAGTGGCTAGTTCGTGCAGGGGCGCTTGTTTGTCTTGTGTTGAATTTGACCGGGGGCAAACATATCGGTGGCGGGTTTGTCGGAAGCAGGCTTGCCCAAGCAGGTTCCTCTGAGCCAGAAGCTGAGCAAGCAACGCTGCTGTTTACCATTGGCATGCATATTGAGCCATTCGGCGCTACCGTGAGTCCCATTGTTGGTGGGGGGCCGCCACCGCCACCTCAAGCGCTGAATTACAACAATCGGATGTTCTTTCAGCGACACGTGGCCGATATTCGGTTAGTCGTTGACATCGTTGAGCGGCATGGCGGCCGCATGACTATTCAGGCGCAAACGCCGTTCACGACCGTTGCCGCGCAATCCGGCGAAACCATCTTGACCGAGCTGGAGGCGCGTGGCCATGAAATTGCTTTGCACTTCCACGAAGATGCCCACTTGGGACCGAATCCGGAACGATGGCCAGTTTCAATTTGGGCTGCTGTCATGTCTGAGCAAATTCAATTCATTCGCCGCGCCGGCGTCAGAGCGCCGATTCGCTATTGGAGCGGTGGGAATCTTTATTCGGGCATCCTCGATGCCGCCGCACATGCCGGTCTGGACATCCAAAGCGATTGGAAGAATCCTCGCACGCAGACCACCGATGCACGGCTGTTGGGCGTGAACCCGTGGCGACCAGCGGCAGGGCCGAGCGCATCGGATGTTGCCGGCTATGCCCGGCACGATCCATTGGGTCGTATCATTTTTCTGCCGGAAGGGAATTATTCTCGGACCGACTTTGCGTCAGCCCGGCGCGACGCCGAGTTTGGCGGCGATGAGGGCTATTTCAACTTTCTCAAAGGCGAATTCCTACGTTCACTCGCAGTGGCGCGGGCTGACCGGGTCAACGTCTTCCACTTCACGGTTCATCCCGGCGAGTTTCGTGGTAGTGATCCCAACCGGCCGTTTGCTGTTATTGACCGGTGGCTCACCGAGGTGATTGACCCGCAGGTGCGTGCCGGCAACGTTCGGTGGGCAACGTTTGCCCAGATGGCCGATGCGTTCAAACAGTGGGAAGCAGCCAATCCCAGCGTTGATCCGCGTTGAAACGACTCGTTGGTATCGGCCTTGTTGCGCAAATAGTGAGCAGCAACGTAAAGGACCATACAAAGTAGCCCTACGACGTTGTAGATAAACAGCGCATCATGGCCGTAGCTCGGCTGGTTGCTACCCCCGGCTTGAGCTTGCGATGTCAGCCAGATTACAATGCAACCACTCAATGAACATGAGAGCAACACGAACACAGACACGCGCGGAGGCGAAATAATGGCAAGCGACTCAGAAACTGGTACCATGCGGCATGGCAGCCATTGGAGAATAACAGCCTGGGCCGTCGCAGTGCTTTTGTTGCTGTTGCCCCTGGTGGCCATGCAACTGAGCGATGAAGTGAATTGGAGTGCGACAGATTTTGCCTTTGCCGGTGCGCTCCTGATTGGCGCGCTTCTCACTTACGAGTTGGTCGCAAGAACAGCAGCCAACACCGCTTATCGAGTCGCTTTTTCCGTTGCGCTTGCGGCCGCAGTGTGCCTCGTGTGGTTGAGCCTCGGCGTCGGCATCATCGGGCGGGATGGCGATCCTGCCAACCTGATCTACTTCGGCGTGCTCGGTGTCGGGGTTATTGGCGCGCTGCTGACGCGCTTTCAAGCGGATGGAATGACGCGCGTGTTATTGGCGATGGCGCTCGCTCAGACGTTGATCACTGCAATCGCGCTCATTGCCGGATTGGGCCAACCGTGGAGCGGGCCACTTGAGCTGATATGCTTGAACGGGTTCTTTGTTGCGCTGTGGGTCGGGTCGGCATGGCTGTTTCGTCATGCCGCCCGTAGGCAGACCGAGCAGGGCTTAGCCTAATGGCGGCGGGCGCTCGAGTCCACCCGTATCGTTGGTGCGCCTCCCGGTCGCGCTTTATTGGGCACGATTCGCAGTCGTGCTTTGTTGACGCGGCTTGCGCTTGTAGGACCGACTTGCGGGCGCTCGCGCAGACGGCGTCGGCAGACGCCGACAAGATGGTAGCCAGACGTGCAACGTCTGGATGGGCGTCATTCCCCATTCCATCGCGCCTTGAAGAGGCGCACAGAACCGTTTCTAACCAACATGACAAAAGTTCGGGGCGTAGTTGGAGTGCTGCGACGTGGCGCAGCTTTGGCCGGAAAGTGGTAACACACCACCGCACGCCAAAACGTCTCGTCCCCCCAACATCTCCCAGAACGTTTGTCCAACTACTTAGCGCGGCTTCACCACGCGCATAAGTGACTGGTTTGCACTGGTTCGTTGCTGATTTGTCCGATCACTTTTTCGTCATCCTCGGCAACGGCCAGGTACCTGAACAATGAGCATGCACGCCACCTGCTTGACACGCAAAGCCGAAGCCGTTATCCGTATCTCTGCTATGAAACGATTTCGCTCATGGTGTGTCATTCTCTGTGGATTGATGCTGTCAAGCGCGCTGCTGCTGACTGCTTGCCAGTCACAACCCAAAACCGGTCGGTGGCTCGTGCAAGCTCGCGGCTCCGAGGTGGCATTCTCCAGCGTTCACTTCGTTAATGAGCAACACGGCTGGGCGATTGGCTGGGATGGTCAAAAGTCGAAAGAGGCCGATGGTTGGATCGTGCAAACAACCAATGACGGCGGCGCGACGTGGCAACAGATGCCCGGGCAAGTTCAGTCCAACATCCGCTTTGTCAGATTCGTCACGCCCGCCGAGGGGTGGGCCATCACCACCGCGCACCATATCCTTTACACGAGCGATGGCGGGGCGACGTGGCAAACTCAGCGCACCCCCGGAACTGTTGACGTGCGCAACGACGCCTACCCCAATCGTGTGTCCAAGCAGCCGGAGCCGATTGCACACCTGTTCTTTGTCAATTCCACAACGGGGTGGGCATGGGGTGGCGGACAGCAACGACCTGGCTTTCACCTACCCGGCATTTTGCTGCACACCGCCGATGGCGGACGAGTGTGGACACGTCTAGCTTACCCGTTTGAAAATGAATTGGTCGGATTGCAGTTTGTTGATGAAACGCGCGGCTGGGCATGCGAATATAAAGGAAATTGCTATCGCAGCGATGATGCCGGACGATCGTGGACACGACTGACCATCCGTGAAGGGACCGCCGTCAATGCTTTCCACTTCATTGATCGCCAGCATGGCTGGGTGGTGACCGGCAACGGGATTACGTATCGCACCAGTGATGGCGGGACGACCTGGCGATTCGCTCGCACCGGCACAGGCGAGGACTTGCGCGGCGTATGGTTTCTCACGCCACGGTATGGTTGGGTCGTGGGTAATAATGGCGCGATTTTATTGACCAGAAATGGTGGCGATGATTGGATGCGCCTGGATGCTGGCGTGCAAGCCGACCTGACCGACATTCAGTTTGTCAGTCCACAGCATGGGTGGGCTGTTGGTCATAGCGGCCTGATTCTGCACTACGTGGAGTAGGCGTAACGTCCGGCCGGCTCGACAGAGCGCACTCGCTTTCAGCGCACCCGTGATGTTGCTAATGTTTTTCGCGGCATTGAATTGTCGGCTCGACAGAGTGCAGTCGCTTTCAGCGCACCCGCTTCTAGAGCGATTTTCAATTGCCTTTACTCGGGCAGC
The DNA here is from genome assembly GCA_025054955.1 of Blastocatellia bacterium. NCBI lineage: Bacteria > Pseudomonadati > Acidobacteriota > Blastocatellia > Blastocatellia bacterium. Next base: position 68,717 of record JANWZE010000056.1, read on the forward strand.
GTCCGCTTTGCTGGCTCATGCACGCTGGAAGTGCGCGCACCAGGGTAGATTGATTCGCAAACCGCTCTAAGTAACGTGACAAAAGTTCGTGGCGTTTTTGAGTGCTGCGACGTGCTCGCAGCTTTGGCCGGAAAGCGGTGACACGTCACCGCACGCCAAAACGTCCCGTCCCCCAAAATCTCCCAGAACGTTTGTCCACCTACTTAGCGCACCCGCTTTCAGCAAACTTGCTTTCACCGCACTCGGCTCAGCAAACTCGCTTTCAACAAACACGCTTTCAGCAAACTCGACTCAGCGAACTCGACTCAGCGAACTCGCTTACAGTAACGGCGAGACCATTTTCTCAAAGGCAGTTTGATCCATGTAACCAACATGACGCTTGGCGATGCGCCCTTGGCGATCAATGATGAATGTTGTGGGGATGCCGGTCACGCCGCCGTACTTTTGTTGCGTGGCAGATTTATCTAACGCGACCGGGTAGTTGATCGAATACTTCTTGACGAACTCGGCTACGACATCCGCGCCGGCTGTGTCCAATGAGATGCCGATAATTTCCAGCCCTTTGCGTTTGTACTTGTTGTAGACGTTGATGAAACCGGGGATTTCAGCCTTACACGGGCCACACCAGGTCGCCCAAAAATTCACCACCACAACTTTGCCACGGAGCCGCGATAATTGCACGGTGCGACCGTTGAGGTCTTGCAGCGTGAAGTCCGGCGCCACCGTTCCGGTGGCTGGGACGGCTGCCGGTGGATTCATGGTGATCTTCAAAGGCGATGGGTTGGTGGCTGATTGATTTGAATCGTTGACCGTGATCGTCAACGGTGAATCGCCCTGTTCGGGCGTGGGAGTGATTTGAATCTGCGGCTGAGCCGGTTCAGGCGTCTTCGTCGCGCTGGACGCGCTTGTTGGCGTCGAAGCGGTGGTTGGGGATGCCTCCTCCTGAACCATTGCCCAGATGACTCCAGCGGTTACGATCACAGCCACAATCACTGCGCCTACCCACAGCGCACGGCGAGTCGTCGCTTTCTTGCTATCTGCTTTCAAGCGTCGGTGAGCGTTCTTTCGTTTTTTCATGGCCAGAGAGTATGACGAATCCGCTGCCGTTGGGCAAGGGACTGATGGAGCATTGACCGCGCCAGCTCAGACCGCATCAACCAAGCCCACAGTTCCTCGCGTTTGCTCGGCCAATATGCCGCTCTCACGGCGCAAGCCTGGCGACTCACTACGCTGAATCATCGTCGTGGCGGCTCCTGGTTTGACTCTTCTGCTTGTAATGAGATGATCCGTTTGTAGGTTTCTTCGTCCAGCTCGCCCGTCTTGGGTAAGTTCTCGTCATCCTGAAAATCACGGATCGCTTGTTTCAACTCGTCATTCAGCTTGCCATCCATCGGTCCATCATAGTAGTCGTAACGGCTGAGGATTTTTTGAATTTTCAGGATGTCCTCCTTCGAATAAACTTTGTCACGTGCATGTTGTTTCTTGGTCTTCTTAGGTTTTTGCTTTTGAGCTTCGGCGGGGAGCTGCACTGAGAGCGAGGCCTGTTGGTAGTTGAATGACCAGGCGGTGAGCGGCGCGGCCAACAATACGGCATCGCTGCTGACAAACAATATGCCAAGCACGATGAGCTTTCTCATAATCTCGTCCTCTCAGAAAAATCCCCAGGAGCGCACCGCCTCCGGCGTGCCTGTCCGGCCTGCTGGAAGGGGGCGCTCCCAAATTTTCATCGTTCGTGCGTGCTCAACGCACATGAACCACCTCGGCTATTCTTTATGAAGGCGTTTTTAGAGCGAGCGAATGTAATTGACAATCGCCCAACGGTCTGCCTCCTTGAGCGAGGACTTGAACGGCGGCATCGGCGGTTTGCCTTCGCTGATCTTCCAGAACAACTCGCCGTCCGTCTGGCCCTTAATCGCTGACTTGATGGAGGCTGGCTTGACCTTCAGCCGCTTGGCCATCGGGCCATCACCCTCACCCTTGTTACCGTGACACGTCGCGCAGTTGGCCCTGTACAACTCCTGGCCCTTTGCCAGCGACGCAGCGTCAGCTTTCACCGGATTCTTCACGGCTTTGGCACTTTCCGGCGCTGTCCATCCGCTCTGCCCCATCACTCGATGTTGAAGCGGATACAGGCCACCAAAACTGAATACCACTCCAACAGTAACCAATATCGAGAACACTTTGAAATAAGTCACTGAATGCATTCGCTTCATCCGACATCCCTCCAAAAAGTATGCAAAGTTGTTAAATCATGGCAAAGATGACAGCCAACTTCTCTGGCTTCTCCAATACACCTGATGATTGAACCGATGGGCGGCTGAGATGCCGGTCCGCACGCTGACGTTGCATCGGCTGAGAAGCCCGTCGGTCCAAACTGATCAATCCAACAAACCTGCGCTGCCTCACCTCACGGAGTTGGCGCATTGACCGGCTGATGCACACCGCCATAGATGGTTAGATCAGCCAACGGCAGCGCCGGAAACGCGCGCAAAAACATCAAGACACTTAGCGCAAAGGCGCCGGCAAAACCGCCTGTGATCAACACCTCAAGAATGCCCAACGGCAAATCACGCTCGTGCCAAAGAGACGGTGCGATCAGCAGGAATCGTTCCAATAAGACGCCAATCATAATGATCGCCGAAATGCTCAGCAAGACCCACGGACGACGCTTCGGCTCGCGGCCCAACAATCCGATGAACGGCACCAAAAAACAGAATGCGACCACGATGAGCGCTACGAATGACCACGGCGCTTCATGGGCGCGACGGATCAAATACGCGGTCTCCTCAGGCACGTTACCGTACCAGATGACCAGGTAATGAGTGAATGTCAAATAGGCCCAGAATGCAGCCAGCGCAAACAGCAGTTTGCCCACGTCGTGTAATTGAGCGACCGTTACATAGGCTTCCAAGCCAAGATGGCGACGGGCTACAAGGGTGATAATAGCGATAGCAGCCAGTCCCACGTAGAGGTTGGTCATGAAAAACTGTAGCCCGAACAAATTACTATACCAGTCAACGGCCAACGACATGACCAAATCATAAGCCAGCAAACTGAACAGGTAAGCGTACAGAATCAGCAAGAGAGGCGAGACGAGCGACAGAATGCGCCGCGCCCGCGCCCGTTCCACATCAATGCCTTTCCAGTTTGCAATGAGCCATTGGTTTATTTTTCCTGGCCGACGATAACCGCGCTCCGCGGCTAGTCCTACATCCTGACGCAACGAGTGATACAAGAAGACCCAGCTCACTCCGGCTAAGACCAGCAGCGCCATTGCGTCGCGCCATAGAAGAAATCGCGGCGCAAGCCACGCTGCCTTATCCGGCGAGCCGAGCGGCTGACGAGTCCCCGGCAGCAAGGCTTGTCCGCCGATGCAGAAGAGCAAGAACGCCACATAGGAAATTGGCAGGAAGGCGCCTGTGCTTTCGGCCAGCCGCCGAATGGGGCCAGCCCAACGCCCATCTGTCACATGCAAGATCGCAGCAAAAACGACCCCGGCAAGGCCGATGCCCGACCAGACCAGGAAGTTGACCAGAAAGATTTGCCATGTTCGTAGCGCCTGCTCGCCGCTGGCGCCAACGATCAGCGCCATCAGTCCCACGGCGATGAACACACTCAAGCTGACCACCAATCGGCGCGGCAGCCGAGCTGGAATCGCGGCGATAATGATTTGTTCGTGACCATGTTGGCTCATAGGTTCGGTGCGATGAATCTGCTGTCAGAGGTTTGATCGAGGCGGGTCGCTGCGTCACCTGAGCGACAACGTGACCAATGCCCGCGCTGCTACGGTTTGAGGCTGCGCAGGTAATTGACAATGGCCCACGTTTCGTCAACCGAGAGCGATGAACCGAGGGCCGGCATGATCACGCCTCCATAGCGAATCGTGGCGAACCAAAATCCATCGCTGCGCGCCTGGACGAACTCCGAGGTCAAATCTGGCGGCGGCGTCATCAACTTGGCCGCCACGGTTCCATCCCCTTTGCCCTCGCTGCCATGACAGACAGCGCAATAAATCAGGTAAAGCTGCCGTCCCTCTTCAATCGAGGCCGGCGTCGCTGCGACCGGGTTCTTCAGGCGCTGCTCGGCCTCCAGGCGAGACAGGGGCAATTGAGCGTCACGAATTGGCAGCGAACCTTCCGGCGGCGGCCTCATCTCCCATTCGTACGGCCAGAGCGACGGAAACCTGTACATGTCGCGCGTCCACGGCAAAGCCAGCACAACAACCACACAAAAACAAAGAACGAGCGACAACAGAAGCGAAATCCTAGGAGTTTTCAACGCGCACCTCCTTGGCGCCGACGGCCTGCAATGCAGCGTGCGCTGCGTCAACATCCTCGGCGCGACAACCGATGAAAATCCCAAAATGATCCTCGCTGAATCGCGGGTCATACACGACGTTTTTCATGCTTCGGGGCAATCGAGCGTTGACGAAGAATCCAAGCAGCGTAGCAAGCCCGCCAAACAAGATGGCCAACTCAAAGGCAATGACAATGAACGCAGGAACCGATATGATCGGTTTGCCGCCAGTCATCATCGGCCAGTCCAATGAAGTCCACACAGCAACTGCAAATCCGCCAACAAAACCAATCACACTGCCACACAACGTCCAAATCCCCACCGAGCTGCTCGTATGTTCCAACGCCTCCAGCAACTCATGGCGCGGGACCGGTGCATGCACAACAAGATGATGAAAGCCCTGCCGACGCAATTGCTGAACCGCTCGCACAGCAGTATCCAGATGAGAGAAAATTCCTAAGGCGCCTGTCGGTTTCATGCGCAGCCACCCTCCTTGCTCACCCAGCCTGGCGTCGCTTCGATTCTTTCGCGGCACGTCGTCGGTTTCATGTGCGGTCACCCTCCTTGCTCAACGGCGGTGGCAGTGCCTCTTTGACTTCCATCATCGAGACAACCGGCAACCACTTGATGGAGAGCAAAAACCAGAGGAAAAACCAGGCAAAGCTACCGGCCATGATCCCCGCTTCTACCCACGTCGGACGATAGACGCTCCACGACCACGGATTGAAATCATGCGAGAGCGACCCGACCACAATCACAAATCGCTCCAGCCACATGCCGATGATGACCAGAACCGAAATCACAAACAACCAGGCAAGGTTCGTCCGAACCGATTTGAACCACAGTAGCAGCGGGATAACCGAATTGCAAGCAATCATCACCCAGAACACAACGGCATAGTGACCAAACGCGCGAAAACGAAACGCGCTCTGCTCGAATAGATTGTCGCTATACCACGCAATGAAGAATTCGTTGATGTAGGCATAGGTCACAATCATCGAAATGAACAAGACCATCTTCCCCAGATTATCGAAGTGGTGGAGGGTGATATAAGGCTCCAGCCTGAAGACTTTCCGCACCGGCACCAGCAGCGTAATCAGCATCGCCAGCCCAGACAAGATTGCGCCGGCAACGAAATATGGAGCAAAGATCGTGCTGTGCCAACCGGGGACCAATCCCATCGCGAAGTCCCATGAAACGATGCTACTGACGGAAACCACCAGCGGTGTGGCCAGCGCCGCAAAGAATAGATACGCGCTGCTGAAATGGACCCACTGCTCACCGCGACCTTGCCAACCCAGCGAGAGAAGTCCATAGAGCTTGCCGCGTAGCCCGCGCGAGCGGTCGCGGGCCGCCGCCAGGTCTGGAATCAATCCCATGTACCAAAAGATCACACTGATGACAAAGTAGGTGCTCACAGCAAACATGTCCCATATCAGCGGCGAGCGAAAGTTCACCCACAACTGTCGTTGGTTCGGATAGGGAAACAGCCAGTATGCAAACCAGGCGCGTCCCAGGTGAATAATGGGAAACAGGGCAGCCGTCATGATGGCAAAAACCGTCATCGCCTCGGCGCTGCGCGCCACAGCGGTGCGCCATCGCGCGCGAAACAAAAAGAGGATCGCCGAAATCATTGCGCCCGAATGGGCGATGCCGACCCAGAATACGAAGTTGATGATGAACGTCACCCAACGGATACTGTTGGTGAATCCGGCTACGCCCAGTCCCTTGCGCAACATGACCGACCAGCAGTAACCACCCCAGGCCAACACCAGCAGGTCAAGCGCCAGCAATAGATAATACCGGCGGCCCAGCAATTCCATCGCACGCAGAATATCGTGGTTGACCTGCCCATAGGTGATATGCGGTGTCGGCTCGGTGGTTGTCTTTGCTTGAGCCATAATCCTCTTCACCCGCTCATGGTCTTGATTGCCAGCATGAACCACAAATCATCATCAGTCATTATCACCCGATCCTCCAGATGATACCTGTGTGATCTTCTTCAGGTAGGTGATTGCCGGCTTTGTGTTCAACTGTTCCAAAATCCTATAGCCGCGCGGATCGCTGGAACGCTGCGCGACGCGACTGGTGAGGTCATTCAAATCGCCGAAAATAATCGCGTCGGTGGGGCACGTCTGAGCGCAGGCGGGAATCACTTCACCATCGCGCACGGGCCGTTGCTCATCCTTGGCGCGATCCTGCGCTTCAACAATCCGCTGCACACAGAAGGTGCACTTCTCCATGACGCCTCTGGTGCGAACGGTGACATCTGGATTAAGCTGCCAATTGAGCGGTTCAGGCCATTGGTAATCGAAGAAGTTAAACGCTCGCACTTTGTAAGGACAATTGTTCGAGCAATACCGCGTGCCCACACAGCGGTTGTAAACCATCGCATTGAGTCCTTCATCCGTGTGCACGGTGGCATAGACCGGACAGACCGGTTCGCACGGCGCGTTATCGCAGTGCTGACAGGTCATCGGAACAAACCGCACGTCAGGCTGCTGGGGCGTGCCTTCGATGTATCGCTCGATCCGAATCCAGGCCATCTCGCGGCGACGTTTCATTTGTTCCTTGCCGACAATAGCCAGATTGTTCTCTGCATAGCAGGCGGCCACACAGGCATTGCACCCGATGCATGCTTGCAAGTCAATCACCATGCCCCAACGATGCTCAGGATGCGCGTGCGCTGGATACATATCAGGCACGTGTTGCACATCGCGCGGCGGCGGATGCAACGCCTCGGTCAACGAGACAACCTGAGCAATGCCCCGCCCAGCTTGCGTGCGGCTGCCTTCGGAACTGACCAGATCATGGCGTCGTCCGGTTTTCTGCAATTGCACTCGGACAGCCTGCCAGGCCAAGCCGCCTGAGATCGCTTCTGGTTGAGGCGAGAGCAAGGCCGCCGGATTAGCGCCACGATGCTGGGCATAGCGCCCGTACTGTGTGTGCCCCTGACCAAACGGGATGGCGACCACATCCGGCCGCATGAAAGCGTAGACATACACCGGCAGCTCAATCTGACCATACGGCGATGAAACCCTCACGACATCGCCGTCTGTGAGCCCCAATTGACGGGCTGTTTCAGGATGCACTTCAATCCAATTATCCCACGCAATTTTCGTCAGCGGGTCAGTGATCTCTTGCAGCCACGGCTTGTTGGCTCCGCGTCCGTCAAAGTGATGAGATGACGGATAGACCATCAAATGCAAACCATCACCTTCAAAGGTTGGCTCAACCGAAGCCGTCTCCAAGGCGCTGAGCGTGAGTCGAACCGGCTCGCTCGAACGAGCCTGCCAGAGGCCACCGCGCCGCAATGCTTCTTGCCAAAACGTGAGAAAGTCTTCATCACCGGCCATGCCCTGATGAACCTGCTTCCAGACATCCTGCACGTAGGAATGAAACGTCTCCCAGGGAAATTTTTCGCTCGCCGTTTCATCCACCTGCTTGAGCAGCGAGAGCAACACATCGCCCGGCGATTTCGTGTCGAACACGGGCTGCATGACCGGCTGCATGAGGCCGCGCGCGCCGGCGCGTGGTTCGTAATCGCCCCACGATTCCAGCGGCGTGTGCGTCGGCAACACCAGATGAGCATTCGCTATCGTTTCATCCATGAAACTCGATAGTCCAACAACAAACGGCACTTTGCGCATGGCTGCCTCAAAACCCGCCGCGTGCGGCAACGTGAACACCGGGTTGACATCGTGCAGGATCAAGAGATCCACTTCGCCGGCATTCATCGCATGTGTCAACGCGAGCATATCGGCGAACGAATTGGCCTGGCCGATGCTGGCCTCAGCGTCAAAGCGAACTGTCTTACCGAGATTGCCTGTCACATAGTTGAGCAAATTGACAGCAATGGCCGTCATTGTAGCATTGTGACCGCAGGTGGCGACGCCGCCGGCGATGGCCAACCCCGACTTGGCTTGGGCCAACATGCGGGCTAACTGACGAATGCGCTCAGCCGAGACCTCCGTCTTCTCTGCCGCTGCCTCCGGCGTGAATGCGGCAACCCAGCCGCGGATCAGCTCAACGTTCGCTCTCGTGGTGTTCAATCCTTCTTCGATAATGACGTGAAGCATGCTCAACGCTAAGACCGCCTCCGTGCCGGGTTTAATCATCACCCACTGGTCGGCATTGGCCGCCGTCAGCGACAAGCGCGGTTCGATGTGCACGAATGTGCCGATCTTGCCGTTGCGCAGCGCGTGCATGCGAGCGAATGCGCCGGCATAATTGACCGGCGAGAGCCACGTTTCAAGAAAATCGGCGCCGAACGATATGAGGACCTCAGCTTCATCCAACAGATACTCTGCGATGGCTTCACGACCGAATGTGAGACGATTAGCGGCTCGTAGCGGCTCATAGGAAAATGCTTCGTAGCGGATGTGGCGCCCGCCGCCGAGCGCCGCCAAGCTGTCTTTGATGAGCCGCTGCAAGCTGCCGGTGACGAGCGGTGTCACGATGACGAGGCGATCCGTTTTGCCGGTAGCGCGCAACGCCTTGAGCTTTTCCGCGAGCAATTGTTCACCCTCTTCCCAACCGATCGGTTGCCACTGCCCTGAAGCAGAGCGGCGCAACGGCTGCTTGATGCGGTCGGGATTATAGAGGCCTTGCAACGAAGCCTGACCCCGCGCGCATAGTCGTCCGTGATTGATGGGATGCTGCGGGTTGCCTTCAACCTTGACGGCTCGGCCTTCCCGCGTGCGCACGATGACGCCGCAACCGGCTGGACACTCGCGACAAACGGTCGCGTACCAAGCCGAAACGCCCGGCACCGTGTGGTCAGGTGGAACCAAGTAAGGAATGAGTTTGTCGGTTGACGGCTGCTGCGCGCAGCCGCTGAGCGCAGCCGACACGCTGCTCAGACCAGCGAGCTTCAGAAAATGACGACGATTCACATCCGGCTTTGTCATGTATTGCTTATCCTGCGTGATTCAGTATCTGCGCTTGCGCCGCTCATGCGCGACGAAGACTCGCCAGCTAATGATGACACGTTAAACAATCGAGCGAGGCTTGCCGCTGTTGATGGCACTGGACACACCATCCCATCGTCAACGGCGCGACCTGCCGAACTCCTTCCATCGTTTGAACCTCGCCGTGACAGGTCTGGCAGGTGATACCAGCGGCAAGATGCCGCTTATGATTGAACCGAGTGAACTCCGGCAGCTTATGAACGCGCATCCACTCGATCGGCTTTTTTTCATCCCAGGCAGCCTTCAGTTTTTGCAGCTCCGGCGTCTCCTTCTCGATGGCGTTGTGGCATCCCATGCACCGCTGCATGGACGGCACGCCGGCAATGGCCGAGCGGCGCGCTCCGTCATGACAGAACAGACAATTGATCTGCAAATCGCCGGCGTGGAGTTTGTGACTATGGGCAATCGGCTGTTGTGGCGCGTGCCCGCGTGGAGTCTGAAGGTAGAGTCCAGTAGCTCCCACCAATATCGCGGCAACGGCGATCAATCGAAACGACATCTGCCCCTGTCTCACAACGACCTCATTATGCTCCGGGTCGGCGGCTACTTGCCCGGCAGACGACAAACGAATACGGCCCCGCTTGCTTCTTTATTGAAAAGAGGCTTCCTTATAACATTGTGACTTTTTTCATGTCAACCCATCAGTCCGACGGGATCTCCCTGGAAAATAACCACGGATGGACACAGATTCACACAGATGGAGGCATGGTCCGTGTTCCTCTGTGTGCATCCGTGGTTCCATTTTCCTTTCCCCCTGAAAATAACCATTTTCATCCTTCGTGGCGAGCGCGGAGCTCACGGGCGATTCACTGGAAAATAACCACGGATGGACACAGATTCACACAGATGGAGGCATGGTGCGTGTTCCTCTGTGTGCATCCGTGGTTCCATTTTCCCTCTTCGTGGCGTGCGCGGAGCGCATGGGCGATTCCTGACTTTTTCTTGGAGTGCGCCGGCAGAGCGAAGCGGCGACGGCGCTTTCTGTCGTGACACTCCGCAGCAGGCCACAGCGGCGTCGCGCCCTGCGGGCTTGCCGCCGCACTCCAAAACGATGCTCCCTTGAAAATAAACATTTTCATCGTTCGTGGCAGGCGCACAGCGCATGGGCAATTCCTGACTTTTTCTTGGAGTGCGCCGGCAGAGCGAAGCGGCGACGGCGCTTTCCCTCCTGACACTCCGCAGCAGGCCAAAGCGGCGTCGCGCCCTGCGGGCTTGCCGCCGCACTCCAAAACGATGCTCCCCTGAAAATAACCATTTTCATCGTTCGTGGCGTGCGCGCAGCTCATGGGCGATGCTCCACTGCTCACTGTCCACTACCTTTGGGCAATCTGTAGCCATTTTCGTGGGAGTCTTCATTGTTGAAGCTAGCTTGTGCTATAATCGCGCTCGTCTCAAACACATGAACGATAAGGCGTATGATCAGAGATATGACTTCAAGAACACAACGGGCAAAATCCGGCTCAGGCCGGGTTGGTTCGACACTCGGAGGACCTGATTGTGAAATCAGAATTACAGAAACTGATTGCCTTACAGGAACTCGACATAAAAATCAGACAAGTTGAACGAGAAATTGCCAACCTACCAAGCAAGAAAGCCGAGATCGAAAATCAATTCAACGCTATCGCCACCGATTATCTTGACAAGAAAAACCGCTACGAAACGACGCTGCAAGAACGCCGCCAGGCCGAATTAAAACTGAAAGAACTGGAAGACAAGCTGGACAAGTACAAGCAGGATTTGATGCGCGTCAAAAATGAGCGGGAGTATGTGAGCGTCCTGCGCGAAATTGACGTGACCAAGAAGGCAGCCAGCGCCCTAGAAACGCAAATCTTGGAAAAAATCGAACAACTGGAACAACTGGAGAAAGAGCTCGACGTATTGAAGCCGGACATCGAGATAAAGCGCCGCGAGTTCGATGCCAAGATCGAAGAATGTGTCAAGCAAATCGAGAAGCTCAAAGTTGACCTTTGCACATGGCAGCAGCAACGGCAGGAATTGGTCGCCACCGTGCCACCGGACATTCTGAATCGTTACAACCGACTCGCTCAATTACGCGATGGCCTCGCACTAGCCGAAGTCCGTGATGGGTCATGCACAGCCTGTTTTATGACGGTTCGCCCGCAGGCTTACGCAGATGTTCGCCGAGGCGATATGCTGATTAACTGCGATAATTGTGGACGTATTTTGTACTACAAACATCCTGCTCCAATGCAGGAGTCGCGGTCAGCCGGTTGATGTCTCGGCATCGAGTGGGTTACCTCGTGGAGCATTCGTATGCCTCAAGGGAAAAAGTTCAATCGCGTTGTCCTCATGGTGCTGGACAGCGTCGGTATCGGCCAGATGCCGGATGCCGGCGAGTATGGTGATGAAGGCAGCGATACGCTGGGTCATTTATTTGAGTACCGCCCCGTAGAGGTTCCCAATCTGCGCCGCTATGGACTGGGCAACATCCGACCGATGAAACTTCCACCGGCTGCACAGCCCGAAGGCGCCTTCGGACGTGCGGCCATCGCCTCCCGTGGTAAAGATACAACGACGGGTCATTGGGAGATGGCCGGCCTGCTCACCGAGGTTCCGTTCCCGACGTATCCTCACGGCTTCCCTGATGAAGTTGTCAAACCGTTTGAAGAAGCGATTGGCAGAAGCGTACTGGGCAACTATCCGGCATCAGGCACGGAGATCATCGAGCAGTTAGGCCAGGAACACATGCGCACGGGTCGGCCGATTCTGTACACCTCAGCCGATAGCGTATTCCAGGTGGCCGCGCATGAGGACGTCATCCCCGTTGAAGAACTCTATCGCATCTGTGAAATCGCCCGCCGGCTGCTGACCGGCAAGCACCGCGTCGGGCGCGTCATCGCCCGGCCATTCATCGGTCAACCAGGCCACTTCAAACGAACCGAGCGCCGGCGCGATTATGCGATTGAGCCTCCCGGCGCCACCATGCTTGATCTGCTCAAAGAAGCCGGCTATCAAACTATCAGTGTCGGCAAAATTGGCTCTATCTTTTGCCATCGAGGCTTCACGCAAGAAATTCCCGCCGGCAATAACATGGCGTCCGTGGATGGCACGCTGCGGGCATTGCGCGAGACCGCTTCGGATGGCCGTGGCTTGATTTTTGTCAATCTGGTTGATTTTGACATGCTCTACGGCCATCGCAATGACCCAGAAGGGTACGCCCGCGCGCTGGAAGCATTTGACGCGCGGCTGCCGGAAATTGAAGCTCACCTCAAAGACGACGACCTGTTGATGCTCACAGCGGATCATGGCTGCGACCCGCTTACACCTTCAACCGATCACTCACGTGAATATGTGCCGATCCTTGCCTATGGTCGCCGTGTTACGCCCGGTGTTGATTTGGGCATTCGTTCAAGTTTAGCCGACCTCGGTCAAACCATTGCTGAGAACTTCGGCCTGCGCCTGTCGCAGGGGCAGAGCTTCCTCGACGTAATCGCTTAGCATACAGAAGCAGGGACACGACACGCCCAGCTCTAAGCAGCTCGAGAGTTTCCTCGACTTACTCGATTAAGAGCGACTTCAATTGCCTTTAGCCTGGTGGCCCAGCATCCTGCGAGCTCATGCACGCTGCGTGCGCCATTGGTATCTACACATCTCTAGCCCCGTCAGTCGCTATTGAATTGTCAACGCGAGCATACGCCAAGAGACGCCCCGACAACCGAGCGCCGCTGCCGCACCATACGCCAATGCGCAGCCGGCCGCGGTTTTTGGCGTGCGGTGACGTGTCACCGCTTTCAAACGCTGCAACATCTCGCAGCACTCCAAAGGGAGATGGACGCTCACTCAGAGGCTTCACGTCTGGCTACCCTTGTGTGCGCGGCTGCCACCCGCGAAGCAACAAATTCATTTGCCATAACGTGACTAAATGCCGAGTGAAGGTTGCACATTCCCGCTTCAGTTAGTTTAGGTCTCGCCATGCTTTTGGCTTCACAAACGTGGTCTTTTTCTCCACGGTTTAGATCAGACGAGCGAATTGTTCAACAAGCCTGGTTCCCTGCTCATGAAGGCAGGCACTCAGCCGCTTGTCAACATGGGCATAGGTCCGCGCCGTGCTTTTCGCGCTGCCAATGGCGGCATTCCCTTGACAGCCAACGGAAAACATATCATCTTGCTCGCTCAGCAGACTCAATTGATAAAAACCATCGAGGAGGCTTGTCTATGCGTCATGATCTAGCACGGCCACAGATTCTCATTCTGGCCGCGTTCATACTGAGCTTGTTGATGACGGGTTCGGCTTGGGCACAAACCAAGCTGTTACGATTTCCGGATATTCATCGAGACAAAGTGGTCTTCTGTTATGCTGGCGACCTGTGGATCGCCCCTTCGACCGGTGGCACGGCGATGCGACTGACGGCGCATGACGGACTTGAGTTATTCCCCAAGTTTTCGCCCGATGGCAAATGGATCGCGTTCACCGGCCAGTATGACGGCGACGAGCAAGTTTACGTCATGCCGGCCGGCGGCGGCCCGCCAAAGCAATTGACCTACTATCCCGCGCGCGGTCCGTTGCCACCACGCTGGGGCTACGACAATCAGGTCTACGGCTGGACCAATGATGGCAAGATTCTATTCCGCTCGATGCGTGACGGATTTGATTTGACCGACACGCGGCTATACACAGTTAGCATGGAGGGCGGCCCGGCCGAGCCATTGCCGATGCCGGTTTCCGGCGCGGGCGATCTTTCACCAGACGGGAAGAAAATAGCGTACTCGCCGCTGGTGCGCGATTTCCGCACGTGGAAACGCTATCAAGGCGGTTGGGCGCAGGACCTCTACATCTTCGACCTGACGACGTATGCGCTTCAACGCATCACCGAGCATCCACGCACGGATCGTGACCCAATGTGGATCGGGAACAAAATTTATTTTGCTTCAGACCGTGACGGCACGTTGAATATCTACGCTTACGATGTCGCGTCAAAAAAGACGGAGCAGATCACACGCAGCACAAAATGGGATGTGCGATGGCCAAGCCGTGGCGAGGACGGCGAGATCGTCTACGAGCTAGGCGGCGAGTTGAGCGTGCTCGACACCAAGTCTGGCCGGTCCAGGCAAATTTCTATCTTCGTGCCAAATGATGGCGTCGCCATGCGACCGGCGCGCGCGTCAGCCGAGCAACTGGTCGAAGATTTCGCGCTCAGCCCCAAAGGCGAGCGCGCGTTGTTCGTCGCTCGAGGCGATGTATTCACGGCGCCGATTGAGCACGGCCCAACGCGCAACCTGACCAGTTCTTCCAACGCCCATGATAAGTGGGCTCGCTGGTCGCCAGATGGAGCCAAGATCGCTTTCATTTCAGACCGCACCGGCGAGGAAGAAATTTACCTGATCAATCAAGACGGCTCCGGCGGACTCGACCAACTGACCAGCGGCGGTAAGGCTATGCGCTATGCGCCTGAATGGGCGCCCGATGGGAAACGGCTCGCGTTTAGCGACAAAGACGGCAAGCTCTACGTGCTCACCGTGGAAGATAAGAAATTGCTTGAGATCGCCGACGAGAAGCGCGGCCAAGTGCGCGATTACACCTGGTCGCCCTGCGGCGGCCATCTGGCGTTCAGTTTGTCCGACCCAACCGGCTTCCGCTCGCTCTACATCTGGAGCGTCAGTGACGGGCAAACGCGTCGCATCACCGACGAATACTTCACCGAGTTCAATCCAGCCTGGGACCCTGAAGGCAACTACTTATATTACGTGAGCAACCGTGAGTTCGCGCCTCAGATTTCCACGGTCGAATGGAATTTTGCTGGCGCTCGTCAGGCGGGCATCTTTGCGCTGGCCTTGCGCAAAGACGTGAAGCACTTGCTGCCGCCGCAAAGTGACGAAGTCACCATTGAGAAAGAAGCCGAGAAGCCAAAAGCGCCAGAGGAAAAGAAGGATGACAAGAAGAAAGAGTACATCAAGATTGACTTTGACGGACTGGCCGGCCGGGTCACGCGCATCCCGATTCCGTCGGACAATTACAGCAATTTGACGGCGATCAAAGGACATCTGCTGTACGTGCGTGGCGCGCCATTTTACTACGGACGCGAAAGTGACCGAAAACCGGCGCTGCACATCTTCTCCATCAAGGACCGTAAAGAGACCGTGTTGGTTGAAGACGCCTCCGCGTATGCGGTCTGCGCCGATGGTTCTAAAATTCTCGTGCGCGAAGGATCGGCCTACAACCTCTACAAAGCCGCGCCGGACGGAAAAGGCTCAAAGAAAACAGTCTCTACCAAAGGCCTGATGGTCAATCGCGTGCCGGCAGAGGAGTGGGCGCAAATCTTCGATGAAGTGTGGCGACGTTTCCGCGATTTCTTCTACGTCGAGAACATGCACGGCTACGATTGGAAGGCTATTGGCGAGCAATACCGTCCGCTGCTCCAGCATGTGGCGCACCGCTCTGATCTGAACTACGTGCTCGGCGAAATGGTGGCCGAATTGAATGTGTCCCATGCCTATATCTCAGGTGGAGAATTCGATATTCCGCCTCGTCCGCGCGTGGCACTGCTCGGAGCGCGCTTCACACTGGACAAAGCATCAGGCCGTTATCGCATCAGCAAAATCTTCAAAGGCCAGAACGAAGAAGACCGCTACCGGTCGCCGTTGACGGAGGTCGGCATCAATGTCAACGTCGGCGATTACCTGTTGGCGATTGACGGCGAAGAACTCCGCGCCAATGATGACCCTTACCGGTTGTTGCGCCACAAAGCGGATCGTCCAGTGCAACTGACGGTCAACGATAAACCTGAGATGAGCGGCGCGCGACAGGTGATGATCAATCCAATCTCTGATGAGAGTGAGCTGATCTACCTGGAATGGGTCACGCGCAATCGCGAGAAAGTTTCGCAGATGACCAACGGCCGCGTCGGTTACTTGCACATCCCGGACATGGGCGCAGACGGCATCCGCGAATTCATCAAATGGTTTTACGGTCAGGTGCGCAAGGAAGGACTGATTATTGACGTGCGCGGCAATGGTGGCGGCAACGTCTCGCAGATGCTGATCGAGCGATTGCGACGGGAATTGTTGGCTACTGGCTTCTCTCGAACCAATGACGATCCGACGACCTATCCCGGCACGTTACTGCACGGGCCGATGGTCTGCTTACTGAACGAAACGTCGGCTTCCGACGGCGACATCTTCCCGGCAATGTTCAGGCAGGCAGGATTGGGCCCACTGATCGGCAAACGCTCGTGGGGCGGCGTCGTCGGCATCACGAATCGCGGGCCGCTGATTGATGGTGGCGTTGTCAATGTGCCGGAGTTTGGCTTCGCTTCACCCGACGGCAAGTGGATCATCGAGGGCCACGGCGTTGACCCGGACATTGTCGTCGAAAATGATCCGAAGTCAGTCATCGAAGGTCGAGACCCACAACTGGAGCGCGGCGTGGAAGAAATCCTGAAACTGCTCAGGCAAAATCCTAAAAAACTGCCGACCCGACCGGCGCCTCCGGTGAAGACCAAATGAGATGATCCATGGCGTCAATGAACCACGAAGCATCATTCGTGGAGATTGGTGCCATGCATGGCTCGTTGTCCATGTTCAGCGAAGCAACGCTCATCGCACAGATCGCCGCGCTCGCCGAGCGTTCGGCTGAAGACGTGATCCTCGGCATCGGGGATGATGCGGCCATCATTCGCAAAAATGAGCAGCAATGGTGGCTGCTCTCGATTGACTCGCAGATCGAGAACATTCACTTTCAGCGTCACTACACGCCGCCGCGGATGCTTGGGCACAAGGCGCTGGCTGTCAATTTGAGTGACATCGCAGCAATGGGCGGCACGCCGCGATTCGCGTTGCTCTCATTGAGTCTGCCCAAGGATACCGAGCCGTCGCTTGTCGAGGAACTGCTGGCCGGAATGTTGGCGCTGGCTGATCAACATGCGACCACGCTTGTTGGCGGCGACATTACTGCTTCACTGAGCGGTCTGACGCTCACGTTGACCATCATTGGCGAATGCGCAGCGGGACGTGCGTTGCGCCGCGCGGGAGCGCGGCCGGGCGACTGGATTTTTGTCACCGGCAGACTGGGGCTGGCTGCAATAGGACTTCGCTTGCTGCAACACGGCTACCGTTTTGCGCCTGAATTGCCGGCTCATCTGCAACAGCCGATTCTGGCTCACCTTCAGCCGACGCCTCGCTTGGAGGTTGGCCGCGCTCTTGCCGAGCGCCAACTGGCCACGGCGCTCATTGACATCAGCGATGGGCTTTCAACAGACCTGCATCATATCTGCCAAGCCAGCGGCGTGGGCGCTGTCATTCATGCAGCCGACCTGCCAATCGTGAAAGAATTGCCGCAGGAGGCTCACCTGACAGCGCTGGACGCAGCATTGAACGGCGGCGAAGATTATGAACTCTTGTTCACGGTGGCGCCGGAAGATGTCGGGCAGATTGAATCACTGCGAGCGCAACTCGGCGACTTGCCAATCACCATGATTGGCGAGATCACCAACGAGCCAGGCCGCGTGTCGTTAGAGCAAGCGGGAACATTGACCCCGCTGCTGCCACGCGGACACGATCATCTTCGACGGGAAGGATGAAAGACGATTCATTCACTCACACGCTATCACTCAGCGTATTCATTCAAGCCGGCGGTCACAGCTCGCGGATGGGCTGCAACAAAGCGTTGCTGCCGCTGGGCAGCCAGACGTGTATCGAACGGGTGCTGGCCGTCGCTATGCAAATTTCCCCTTCGGTTACCATTGTGGCCAACGATGCAAATTCCTACCGGTTCTTGAACTGCCCGCTGATTTCGGACACGTATCGTGGGATTGGCCCGCTGGGCGGAATTCATGCAGCCCTGCAACACTGCCAGGCCGACTGGGCGTTGATCCTCGGCTGCGACCTTCCATTTCTCACAGCGCCACTGCTCCGTTATTTGATCGCTCAGGCCAATGACTTTGACGCGATTGTGCCCCGCAGCGAAGATGGACGACTTCAACCATTGTGCGCGCTCTACGCGCGACGTTGCTTGAGTGAGGTGATCCGTTTGATTGAATCAAAGGAATTGGCGCCGCGCGCGCTGTTTCCTCGTGTGCGGACGCGCGTGGTCCAGTGGCGTGAACTCAGTTCCCTGCCCGGCGCCCAGTGGTTCTTCTTCGACATGAACACGCCGGACAGTTATGAACGCGCCAAAGCCTTATGTCAGTGAATCTGTCAGGTCCCCCATAGGGCTGGTTCATGCCGAAAGCTATGAACGCGCCAAAGCGTTATACCGGTTGCAGCGGGAAAGACCACGTTTTATATTGTGCGCTCAGCAAGGAATCGTCCCTATGCTAGGGCACGCCACGAAGAATGCAAATGGAGCACAGGCGGGAATGCCTGTGCCACATTCTTAAGGGAGCACGATGATGGATCGCAATACGGTTGTAGTCGTATCAGGGCTGCCTCGCTCAGGCACATCCATGATGATGAAGATGTTGGAAGCGGGCGGACTGGAGCCGCTCACCGATCATATCCGCACGCCCGATGAAGACAATCCCAAAGGCTATTACGAATTTGAGCGGGTGAAGAAATTGCCCGACGATACAGCGTGGCTCGAAGAGGCCCGCGGGCGTGTGGTGAAGGTGATTTCGCGTCTCCTGTTGCATCTGCCGCCGACCTACACTTACAAGGTCATCTTCATGCGTCGCAAGATGGAAGAAATTCTCGCGTCACAAACGCAGATGCTGATTCGACGTGGCAAGCCAACCGACACGGTTAGTGATGAGAAAATGGCAGCCCTCTTCCATAAGCATCTGCTGGACGTTGAGGCCTGGATTAAAACACAACCCAACATGGATGTGTTGTACGTCAGTTATAATGAGCTGCTCGACGCCCCCAACGATCATGTCGCTCGGATCAACGAATTTCTCGGCGGCACTCTCAATGTGGAAAAGATGAGCACCGTGATAGACCATACGTTGCATCGGCAGCGACGATAGTGTTGCTTATCATTGAAAGCATGCCGTGCGAGTGCTGTTATCAATCGCAGGATCGCGCCTGCGCCATTAAAGCCCCATCAGCTCATTTGAGTAGTGTTTGTGTAAAACGTGGGTGATAGAAAATGATCACGGTGTTGTTCGAGTCTGAGCAGAACAAACGGGAAGAATGTGAGCATCAGGTGTATTTTTTCATAGCTCGGCCTGCTCATAGCAGATGAGAGCCCGGAAATCATCGAACTGGGGAAACGCTTTGATGAAGGTCAAGTTCATCGTAGAGCTCAAGAGACTCAGCCGTATCACCTCTGCGGTTTTAGGCACACAGATGCTTGGTTGGATTGCAACATATATCCCAGCATTGATCGAACAGTTGGAGAGATTGGGCGTGTCGGTCAGAGTTGACGATGCGGATAATGGAGCGTTTGATCTAATTCATATTCACATTCCAGGCTCCACAGCGAAAAAAGTCATGAGCACCAGAATCAAGCCAATCATCTTCCACGCACACGGGTGGCGTTTTGAACCGAGCGAGCTGCGGCAGCAACGGCGGCGGCAGCCGCGCACTAGAGAATAGCCAGACGTGAAACATCTGGGTGAGCGTCATCCCCAATCCCTCGCGCCTTCAACAGCCGCCACCTGTTCCCTCATCAGCTCGTTCATGCTGTCCGGTCGCCGGCCACGCACGCGCACATTTCGGCGCGTCTCCAACGCGCCACGATTGTTTGGTCTGTTGTTCCAGACGTTGCACGGCTGGCTACCTTCTCTGAGGCCGCTTGCGCGGCCTCTGGAAGGTGATCCACTATCATGACAATGTCACACAAATGTACACGGAAAACTAGAGGCTGTTGCTTGGGATGTTCTGCTCCTGCTTGCCGATTACGTTGCTCACTCCATCGGATGACTGACTGGCATGAGTCATACCATGGGACGTTCTACTCCTGCTGCGTCCAGGTCATTTCACCAAACACGGCCTTTCTCTGAACTACTGGTCTTTTCCTTTGATCATTCTCCTTGACACTTTGCGGAATTGACGTCATGTTACACAGCCTCGTTCTGTTCAGGGACAATGGAGGATTTCTCATGAGACTCGGATTGAATCTCGGTTACTGGAGCGCAGAGCCTTCAGATCATGTCACATTAGCCCGCGAAGCGGATCAACTCGGCTACCATTCTGTGTGGACGGCGGAAGCATGGGGGTCAGACGCAGTTACGACGCTGACGTGGTTGGCCGCCAAGACGGAGCGCATCAACGTTGGCACGGCCATCATGCAGATGCCAGCTCGCACGCCTGCTATGACAGCTATGACGGCGGCGACGCTCGATCATTTAAGCGGTGGCCGATTTCTGCTTGGCCTGGGCGTGTCCGGTCCACAAGTAGTTGAAGGATGGCATGGCGTGCCCTATGGTAAGCCGCTGGTGCGCACACGTGAGTATGTCGAGATTGTCAGAACGATTCTCAAGCGTGAGCAGCCGCTGGAGTATCACGGCGAGCATTACCAAATTCCCGTCAAAGGTGGTACGGGATTGGGCAAACCGCTCAAGCTGCTGCTGCATCCGCGACGCGCTCAGATCCCGATTTATCTGGCAGCCGTCGGGCCAAAGAATGTTGCCCTGGCTGCCGAGATTGCTGATGGGTGGCTGCCGGTTTTCTTCTCGCCGCAGCGCGTGAATTTGTATCGCCAGTGGCTTGACGAAGGATTTGCCCGCAGAAGCGCAGCCGCGGCTGAGGCCAGCTTTGATATTGCGCCGACAGCATCGGTTGTTGTTGGCCAGGATGTCGCCGCCTGCCGCGCCAAGGTCAAGCCGCTGCTGGCGCTCTATATCGGCGGCATGGGCGCGCGCGGAAAGAATTTCTATAACGACATTGCCCGTCGTTACGGGTACGAAGAAGCGGCTGAGCGCATTCAAGAGCTCTACCTTACCGGTCGCCAACGAGAAGCTGTTGCCGCCGTACCCGACGCACTGGTTGATGAGGTCGCGCTGTGCGGCCCACGCGAGCGCATCGCTGATCAATTGGCAGCGTGGCGTGAGGCCGGCGTGACGACGCTTCTGTGTGGTACTGATGACGTCCAGACTTTGCGCATG
The DNA here is from genome assembly GCA_025054955.1 of Blastocatellia bacterium. Classification (NCBI taxonomy): domain Bacteria; kingdom Pseudomonadati; phylum Acidobacteriota; class Blastocatellia; species Blastocatellia bacterium. The sequence goes on from JANWZE010000056.1 coordinate 89,985, forward strand.
ATGGCCGAGTTGGTGTTATAAGCCCATCTCTTCGATGCATGCTTAGTAGGTGGACAACCGTTCTGGGACATTTTGGGGGACGGGATATTTTGGAGTGCGGTGACGCTCACCGCTTTCCGGCCAAAGCTGCAACACGTCGCAGCATTCCAACAACGCCACGAACTTTTGTCACGTTACTTTGAAGGCTGACGTCCGGGGTGCGCTGCGGAAGAACA
>JANWZE010000057.1 GCA_025054955.1 Blastocatellia bacterium
AGGGCATACAGCAGCACATTCAAGGCCCGCACCCGCTGGCTCCGCTGAGAATGCGCCTTGATCCCCTCCGGTTGACACGTCCAGGTCCGCCCACACCGCCCACACTGCATCCGCCACTTCAGCACCCGCCCCAGCCGGATATCCACCACCCCTCGCTCCTCTCGCTGATGGATATGCCCGCTCGCTCTCTGACAGGTGGGACATCGCCGATCCACTTGCGCTTCTTCCTTTACAATGGGAATAATATATCGCCGCATTTGGTTTCCTCCGGTAAGCATTTTTCTTAAGTTTTACAGCTTGCCAGAGGAACCCCTCTCTTTCAAGCACAAAATTTGAAACGATTACCGGGTTTTGACGGGAATGCAAAAAAGAGCCGTTTCGGTTATAATCACACGCCTTTTGTGACATCGCACTGGAATGCAGAGCAGGCTGGGCTACGATTCATACGCACCATAGCTTGTGAGTTAGCATGGTGAGGCTGGGAAGATGCGATTGATACACACCGCTGCACGACAGCAACGACGAACGCCCGCGAGGACGTTGATCAGACAGTTGAGGCGTTTCCTTGCCAGCAGAGCATATCGGCGGGTTATACAAACGCCCGCAAGGACGTTGATCAAACGGTTGACACTGGCTGCGTGGCTGGCATGCATTTTCTTGCACGTGCCTGCATCGGCGAGCCAAGCGACCGGCAAGCTCAACGGCACGGTGACCTATCAATCGAAGCAGCAGTCGCTGCCTCTGGCCGGCGTTGAGGTGATCATTCGCAGCCCCGTGCTCCCAGACGGATTAACTTCTGTGATCACGGGCGAACGTGGCGAGTTTCAACTTGGCGGACTGGTTGCTGGCAACTATACCATCACCGTCGAACTAGAGGGTTTCAAACCCCTCAGTCAAACCGTCATCATCAGGCCGGACGCGACGACATCTGTTTCGTTGGTGATGGAATTGGCGCGAACGATCAGCGAAGAGGTGGTCATCGAAGCCGGAGCGACGACGATTAACACGATCGAGTCATCGCAACAGACGGAGATCAGTCAGCGTCAGATCACCTACGCGCCGCTGGTGAGCGAGAAGTTTCAGGATACGCTGCCGCTGGTGCCCGGCGTCGTGCGCGGCCCCGATGGGTTGATCAACATCAAAGGCGCTCGCTCGAACTTATCGGCATTGCTTGTTAACAACGCCAACGCCACCGACCCGGTCACCGGCGAATCCGGCATCAGCTTGCCGATTGATGCTGTGCAATCCGTCGAGGTCTTGAGCAGTCCCTATCTGGCCGAATATGGCAAGTTGGCCGGCGGCGTCACCCAGGTCGAGACCAAAGCGGGCGGCGACAAGTGGCGTGCTTCGTTCAATAATTTTATGCCGCGTTTGCGCCGGCGTCAGGACCCACTGACCGGCGACACAGCGATCGTTGGCATCGAATCGTTTACACCACGACTGCGAGTGAGCGGCCCCCTGGTCAAACAGAGACTAATCCTGGCACAAACGTTTCAGTATCGCTTTGTGCGAACCAAGGTGGATGTATTGCCCGACCCTCAAGAGCCGCCCGTGAAAGTTGACGCCCGCGGCGAAATCGAACGCGATACACAACTGGAGAGCTTCGACTCGTTCACCGAACTCGGCTATCGCATCAACGACAAACATGAATTGACGGCAACGTTGTCGCTCTTCCCGCAGAACCATCGGTTTGTCAATCTCAGCGCATTCAATCCTCCACTGGTGACGCCGAATCTGCGTCAACGCGGCTTTCAACTGGGATTGAACGAACGTGCGTTCCTCACCGCCAACCTGGTGTTGAATTCGCTGCTCACCATCCGCACATTCGACATCGAAATTTTTCCCAATGGACATCGGCCAATGATCTTCACCCCCGAAGTCAACACGGGAAGTTTCTACAATCGGCAAAATCGCAAGACGGATCGGATTGAATTGCTCGAAACGCTCAGCTACCAACCTTCGATGCGACATTTCTTCAAATTCGGGCTGAACGCGGCGCATACCAAGTTCGACGGCTTTCATCACAGCTCGTCGGTGCATATTCTCAGGGCCGATGGTACGCTGAGCCAACTCATTGAGTTTGTCGGCGACCCGTATGTGGAGCGGGATACAACCGAGATCACGCTGTTTGCGCAAGACAAATGGATGGTGCATCGTCGCGTGACCTTTGATGTCGGTTTGCGCTATGACCATGAAACAATAGCCGATGAGCATCTCCTCGCCCCTCGATATGGATTCGTCATTATGCCCACGCGCGACGCGCGCACGGCGATTCGCGGCGGCGTCGGATTGTTTTGGGGCAAGATGCCGTTGAGCGTCGGCGCGTTTGATCAACTTCAACAGCGCGTCGTCACATTGTTTGGCGCAGACGGCCGCACGCCGCTTGGGCCGGCTCGCCGGTTCACTCACGTCATCGGCGCCGGTCGCCCACGCACCCCATACAATGTTGCTTGGAACATTGAGGTGGACCGCGAGCTGACGCCGCAACTGACCCTGCGGCTGGGCTACGCGCAACGCGAGGGCCGTCGCGAGCTGATTATCAATCCATTCGACGATCCGCGCGATGGGACTCGCGGCGTGCTCCAGTTGAGTAACGGCGGACGGTCACACTACAAGGAATTTCAGGTGATCGCGCGTTACCGGTTTGGCGAAGCGAGCAATATCTTTGCCTCTTACACGCGCTCAGCAGCGACCGGCGACTTGAATGCGTTCAACGAGTTCTTTGGCAATTTCCAAAATCCGATCATCCGCCCCAACGAAGTCTCACGATTAAACTTCGACGCGCCTAGTCGGTTGCTCGTGTGGGGCAGCGTTGATCTGCCCTGGAAAATAACCGTCTTTCCGGTGCTCGATGTGCATGACGGATTCCCCTATTCGCACATTGACGAGAACCGAAACTTCATCGGGCCACGCAATCGCGCCGGACGCTTCCCGCTGTTTGTCGCTCTGGACATGCAGATCATCAAGCGATTTCAGGTGCGCGTGCGCGGCAAACTCTACAACCTACATGCCGGCGTCAAGCTATTCAACCTGACCAATCATTTCAACCCGCGCGATGTGCAAAACAACATCAACAGCCTGACGTTCGGCCGCTTCCATAACAGCGTTGGCACATTGTTGCGGGGATCGTTCAACATTGACTTCTAGCCGCGCTCCATGCCGCATGCAGCATGATCGTCCGATCCATCATCCTTCATTTCGTGCGTCGTTCATCACGGATCGTTCAGTGTGGGTCATCCTGCTGCTGATTCTGCCCTACTGGATCAATTTGACCGGCCCTTCGTTGTGGGATTCGACCGAAGCGTTCTACACAGAAACGCCGCGCGAGATGATTGAACTGAAGAGTTACCTCGTTCCGTTCTTCAACTATCAGCCAAGGCTAAATAAGCCGCCGCTGGTTTACTGGTTGGTGATTCCGTTTTATCACCTGTTCGGCGCTGAGCATCTCATCGCTCGCGCTGTCAATGCACTGGGCGCGTCGTTGCTGGTGGTGGTGACCTGGGCGATGGCTCGCCGATTGTTCAGTGAGCGCGCCGGATTGCTGGCCGCTGCGATGATGGCAACAACGCCGCGAATGCTATTGATCGCGCAGAAGTCACTCATTGACACGTACTTTACTTTGTTCGTGGTGGCTGCGCTGTTCTTCTTTTGGCTGAGTGTCGAGCGGGAGACCTCGACGAGAACGACACTCATGTTCTATGCCATTGTTGGTCTGGCCGTGCTGACCAAAGGACCGCTGGCGCTGGTATTGACCGGCGGCATCGGGTTCTTGTTTTTGCTGGCGACCGGACGTTGGGCGCTGATTCGTCGCATGAAAATTCCTATCGGCGCGCTAATCCTCGTCAGCATCGTCGCGCCGTGGTACGTGGCCGTTTATCTGCACGTTGGTTGGGAACCCATTGCCGCATTCATTTTTCGAGATAACATCGGGCGATTCACATCAGACATTGATTGGTCTGAGCGCGGCCATTTCTTCTACGTCTCGGTGCTGCTGGCCGACTTCTTTCCGTGGTCGTTCTACCTGGTGCCGGCCGCTGTGGTCGGTTACCGACTCTACCGCGGTCGAGCAGGCGAGCATGCGCGGGTGATCTTTTTGCTCGTCTGGATAGCGTTCATGCTGACGTTCTTTTCGCTGGCGCGCAACAAGCAAGAGTATTACCTCCTGCCTCTGTATCCGGCAGCCGCGGCGCTGATCGCGCATTGGTTCGACCGATTGATGGACAGGGCCGTGAGCGTGTGGGAGCAGCGAAGCGCGCAATTGATCACGCTGCTTGTTGGCGTCAGCCTAACCATCGGGGGGGTCCTCATCGCGTTGTTCATGCAACGTGTGTTGATGCAGCCGCAGGCTGCGGCCATGATGCTCGTGCTGGTCATTGGCGCAGGATGGTTGCTGTGGCATGCGCGTCAGCAGAATCTGAAACGGATGCCGGTCGCGCTCGCCGGCGTCATGTTGTTTGGGGTTGTACTGTACCACGCTGTGTATCTTCCAGCGATTGAGCCGTTCCGTCCGACGCGGGCGCTAGCCGAGGTGATCGCGCGACGCGCCAGACCCGATGATCTGATTGGCGCCTACAACTACGCTGCGCCGAGCTTGACGTTCTACTTGCGACGCCGCACGTTTGAAGCCTTCTTGCCGGAAGTGATGAGTGAAATCCTACAGTCCAAGCAGCGCATCTTCTGTCTGGTACAGGAGCGCGATTTGCCTCAACTCGAACAGATGGCGTCGGGCCGGCTCAGGATCCTGGAACGGCGACCCCTGTTGACGTGGCGGTTGAGTGCGTTGTGGGACGCGCGCGTCCGTGAGCAGATGCCGCACGTGCTGTTGATAGTTGCTGGGGACACCGGTTCAGACTAAAGTTGTCTTCGTTTGAGTTGACCTGACATGTGACCGGTTTTTCTGCGACCTTCAGGCGGCGCACTCAGCTCGGGAAAACGTGCGGACGATTCGTCATGGATAGCGTCGCTGCCATTGCCTGCTGCCAGGATGGACGCCCTTGCTCGGCGGCGACTCGCGCTGCGACCGCCAGGTTCACCGAATGACACGGGATCAGCTCTGAGTGATGAACTTGACGCGTGCAGGCTGGCGTGGTAGCGTTCATTTCTCAACAGATGAAGACGGGACACGGGGGAGCCGGAGTGAGTCCGGCTGAGAGGGCGTCGCAGTCCGACGCCGACCCCACGAACCTGATCTGGGTAATGCCAGCGAAGGAAGCGGTTCACGAGCTAAACATTCAGGGCCGCCATCTTGATACGCTGGCGGCCCTGTTGCTTGATGGAGGAAATGACAATGACCAAACAAGCTGTAGCGCTCGGCGCTCACTATCAGTTTCCGGCCAGCCGCAAAGTCTATATTCAGGGCTCACGTGAGGACGTGCGTGTGCCGATGCGCCAAGTCACACTTTCGCCCACATCGGGACGGTACGGTCGTGAAGAGAATCCGCCAATCCAGCTCTATGACACGAGCGGCCCATACACGGACCCAGCCATACCTATTGATCTGCGACAAGGGCTAGCGCCTTTGCGCCGGAAGTGGATTCTGGAGCGCGGCGATGTCGAAGAATACGAAGGTCGAGAGGTGAAACCCATTGACGACGGCCTGACCAACGAGGCCCGTCGGACCAACACTGAGATATTTCCCGGCTTGAGCCGCAAGCCGCTACGAGCCAAGGCCGGTCGCGCTGTGACACAAATGCACTACGCGCGTCAGGGAATCATCACGCCGGAGATGGAGTTCGTCGCCATCCGTGAAGGCGTTGATCCGGAATTTGTGCGTAGCGAAGTCGCTCGCGGGCGAGCCATTATTCCCGCCAATATCAATCATCCTGAGAGCGAGCCGATGATCATCGGTCGCAATTTCCTGGTCAAGATCAATGCCAACATTGGCAATTCAGCCGTCACCTCCTCGATTGAAGAAGAAGTGGAGAAGATGATCTGGGCCATCCGCTGGGGCGCTGATACGGTCATGGACCTTTCGACCGGTAAAAATATCCACACGACGCGCGAGTGGATCATTCGGAATTCGCCGGTGCCCGTGGGCACAGTCCCCATCTATCAAGCGTTGGAAAAAGTCGGCGGTAAGGCCGAAGAACTGACCTGGGAGATTTATCGTGACACACTGATTGAGCAGGCCGAACAAGGCGTAGACTACTTCACGATTCATGCAGGCGTGCTGCTGCGCTACATTCCGCTGACCGCTCGACGTGTGACCGGCATCGTCTCGCGCGGCGGCTCGATTCTAGCGGCATGGTGTTTGGCACATCATCAGGAGAATTTCCTCTACACGCACTTTGAAGAGATTTGTGAGATCATGCGAGCTTACGACATTGCGTTCTCGCTGGGCGATGGCTTGCGTCCTGGCTCGATCGCCGATGCCAATGATGAAGCGCAATTCGCTGAACTGGAGACGTTGGGCGAGTTGACGCAAATCGCTTGGAAGCATGACGTGCAGGTGATGATCGAAGGGCCAGGCCACGTGCCGATGCACAAGATCAAAGAGAACGTGGACGTTCAAATGCAGATTTGCCACGAAGCGCCGTTCTACACGCTGGGGCCGCTGACGACCGACATAGCGCCCGGCTACGACCACATCACCTCGGCCATCGGCGCGGCGATGATCGGCATGTACGGCACCGCGATGCTCTGTTACGTCACCCCAAAGGAGCATCTGGGGCTGCCCAACAAAGAAGATGTGAAAGCCGGCGTAATTGCCTACAAGATCGCCGCTCATGCAGCAGATTTGGCCAAGGGACATCCGCGCGCCCAACAGTGGGATGACGCGCTATCGAAGGCGCGATTTGAATTTCGCTGGGAAGATCAATTCAACCTCTCGTTAGACCCGGAAACAGCCCGCGCGTTTCACGACGAGACGCTTCCGGCTGAAGGCGCCAAGCTGGCCCATTTCTGCTCGATGTGCGGGCCAAAGTTCTGCTCCATGCGCATCACACAGGACATCCGTGAGTACGCGCAGCAAAAAGGGCTGGATGAAGAACAAGCGATTCAAGTTGGCCTGGAGGAAAAGGCAAAAGAGTTCCGCCAGGCCGGCAGCGAGATTTACATCCCTGCTTAGCTGATCCGCGAATGGATGCCACTGGGCGCGAATAGGTTTCGCGTGTCTGCGCGTTCATTCGCGGTTCAAATCACCAGAGAAGTACGGCTCGACCGGCCAAACTTCTTCACATACTTGCTTCGGCGTTCACTGGCTGTTGGTGGACGCCACGTGATCCAGTACGTCGTCCAGCGCAAGAAGAATCTGCCGTCGAGGACAAAGCGCTCGTCATACTCGTATTCGGCCCGCGCCGCGCCGATCTTCATCCCGCACTCGTGGCACATCACGTCTGTTCCCGGATCAAGGTGAACCACGTCAGCAGGCGTTTCCGCTGGAGGAGTGATGCCAGACCAACTGGCCGCAGTACATGCAATGCCGATAGGCTTTCGCGTCTTTCACAAAAATCTTCGCCATACTTGCCTCAGACTTGGGCGGTGACCAACACCTCTTCGCGCGGCATGTCTACAATCTTCACGGCTATTTTTCCATTGCGCCACCTTGTCACTTTGGAAAAAGATTGCGGATTGAGCCGGCTCAAACGTCCCGACCAACTGGGCTGGGAGGGCGGTGACGTGGTGTAGCGAACGTTTGCCGACCCACGTGAGCATCGGTCACCTTTTGGCGGGTTTGATTTCCAGCTTGGCTCCGTTGGACATGTTTACACCTTCGGAGTACTACCCAGCCACTACACTTAAGTGCAATTTGAGCGACGCGAATTGCACTTTTTGTCCTCAAGGTGCAACGCCGCCCGCTTCTATTTCGCCTCCACCGATGATTCTGAGAATTTCTTGCGACTGGAAGACTCTCCCATAAGAAGTGTCACCAACCGGCTGCAAGATGCCCGCTGCCACCAGCTTCTCGACGCTCTTGCGGGCGCTATTGTAATGTCTCACACCCAAACGGCGTTGCGCCTCCGGTATGGTCAGCATAGGAGATTCAAATAGGCTGTCGGCCAACCGAAGCAGCAAGGCTGAAGCGCGGGCTTGCGTTAGCCGCTCGCGCCACTCTGATTGCAAATCCTGGAGGCGTTTGGCTCTGGTGATGGCGTCCCGCGACTGCTCGGCCACGCCGCGCAGAAAGAACAAAACCCACTCGCGCCACGTCCCGCGCTCACTCACGGCCAGCAACAAGTCATAATAGTCTTGCCGACGGCGTTCAAAAAACGCGCTCAGGTAAAGCACAGGCAGCGGCAGCAAATTCCAACTGACCAGCAACAGTGAAATCAGCAGCCGCCCGATGCGCCCATTGCCGTCCAAAAATGGATGAATCGCCTCAAACTGATAATGAATGAGCGCCAAGCGGACCAGCGGCGGGAGCTCGTTCTCGACGTGCAGGTACTTTTCGAAAGCATCCAACGCCTCGTGCATGTCCGGCACAGGAGGTGGAACATACGTCGCCTCATTCAACGTGCAGCCGGGCCGTCCAATCCAATTCTGACTACGGCGAAACTCGCCAGGCGTGGCTTGTCCACCGCGCACGCCTTCCATCAACCGTTCATGGAGTTCGCGCAGCAGGCGCAACGAAACAGGCAACGTGCTGAGTCGTTCCAGCCCATACTCTAGCGCCCGCACATAGTTCAGAACTTCTCGTACATCCGATTCGGGTGGCGATGGCTTCGCGCCGGGAAGCGGCAATTGCCCGACCTCATAAGCATAAAGATCAACAATGTCGGCCTGCGTCCCTTCAATGCGCGAGGACAACACGGCCTCACGGTGGATGAAGGGACGTACAAAGAGACGCGGGTTGGCCATCGTTCGCGCTAACCCGGACAGCTCGCCAAGCGCCCGGTCAGCCTCTGACAGCGTGCGCACAAGTTCGGCGTCAAACGGGAGCGCCGGCGGCAGCGGATGAGGCACAAACGCCCAATATGCTGTCTCCCCCTGCCCAATCCACACCAGCCGCCCCGTCGGACTTTGTTGAAAACGTTCCATGTTCATGTGTGCGCCCCTGCCCATGCCTTTCACTTGCCAAAGGTCGGTAAAGGATACGCCGTTTTCTTTTATTCTGGAAGGCCGGACCACTGGCCACGAACTCCATGACCTCTTGAATCCACTCAGAGATTGGCCGCTGGCTGCTCATGGCGCACCTTGAACCACAGGGCGCTCAGTGCTAGACTTCGCCCTCGTTTGCAACCCGACAGAGAAGGATAGGTTCTTGCTATGAGCGTGAAATCTGACCGATGGATTCGCCGTATGTGCGCTGAGTATGGCATGATTCGGCCTTATGAAGAACGCCTGATCCGCCAAGTCAACGACCGCCGTATCATCAGCGCCGGCGTCTCCAGCTACGGCTATGACATGCGCCTGGCCAAAGACGGCTTTCATGTTTTCTCGCCGATCAAAGGCAGAGAGATTGATCCGAAAAATTTCGACAATTCGAGCCTCATTGACTCGCCGCTGCGCACGGCAGAAGACGGCTCACAGTATTGGCTATTGCCGCCACTCTCTTACGCGCTGGGCGTGACCGTCGAGACGTTTAACATTCCGCGCAACGTGATAGGACTTTGCTTTGGTAAAAGCACCTACGCGCGCTCCGGTTTGATCGTCAACGCGACGCCGCTCGAACCCACGTGGCGCGGGCGACTGGTGCTGGAAATCTCCAACTCGGCGGACTTGCCCGTGCGCATTTATGCTGAAGAAGGCATCGCGCAGGTGATCTTCTTCGAGAGCGATGAGCTCTGTGAGATTGCTTACGAAGATCGCCAGGGCAAATATCAAGATCAGGCTGGCTTGGTCACGGCCAAAGTGTGACGCCGCGCCGGGCGCTCAATGCTCGGCCGTCGCTTGCGAGCGGTCCAACCGTAATTCGATACTGATTCTTTGACCAGACGTGGGCCGGCGCAGGCGTTCAACACGAACCATGAGATGGTCTGTCCGATCAAACGGGTCTCCGTTCTTGGGAAAGCGAAAATAGACAAGCCCCTGACGGCGCTCGCCCGGTTGTAGATCCTGTTCGAGCTGGAGCGCCGCTTGATCAAACTCAGCTTCAATCTCTTTGCGCGCAGCGATGCGGTAGGTGCTGATCTGATAGTAATCATACAACTGCTCAACCGCACGGCGTGGCGTCAACCATTGGAACGTTTGTCCTTGAGCATCCTTCAAACGCAATTGCAGCCCGCGAAGACGAATCGGCTCGTCTCCTTGATTGGACAAACTAACCCGCACGACAAGCAGGCGAGCCAGAATCAAATTGCCATTGAACAGGCTCATTAACTCATCTTCATCCATCAAGGCATGCGCCTGAACTGCTAACTGATGTGAGGCCGTTTGGCCTGCCAGCTCGCCCGGCACAGATTGAACCTGTGGAGAAACGCGAAACGGTTTTCCGCATCCGGCCACGATCAGGATGAGTAGAAACAGCGCTGCGCACCGGCTGATCATGGCGATTCAGCTCTCCCATCCCGGTTGGCGGTCACTGATCCAGCCGCCGCCGACGACAACATCGCCGTGATAAAACACGACCGCTTGTCCTGGCGTGAAGGCGCGTTGCGGTTGATCGAAGCGGACAGCGACGCGATCATCATCAAGCGGCTCAACTGTGGCTGGCGCTTCGTGATGCTTGTAACGGATTTTGGCTGTCACGCGTAGCGGCTCGGTCAACGCTGGGATTGAAATCCAATTCATCCGCTCGGCATGCAATGTCGAACTGAGTAACTCGCTTTCGCTGCCAACGACAATGCGCTGACGCTGGCGATCAATGCGCAATACATAGAGCGGCTGGCCGACAGCCAGATTCAATCCACGACGCTGCCCCACCGTGTAACGATGAATGCCTTGATGATAACCGATGACCTCGCCCGTGGAAGTGACGATCTCCCCTGATCCATCAAGCGATGGGAGCTCGGCGACTCGCTCGCTCAGCCCATCAGCCTTGCCGTCCACCTTCAAACCGGTACGGCGGTACTCTTCCACAAATCGCGCATACTGGCCATCGGGGACAAAGCAGATTTCCTGGCTCTCACCTTTGTGGGCAACAGGCAAGCCGGCCTCTGCGGCGATGCGCCGCACGTCTTGCTTGCACAGATGACCGAGCGGGAAGAGCGTGCGAGCCAACTGCTCTTGCGTCAGCTCGAACAGGAAATACGACTGGTCACGGCTTGCATCCACGCCTCGCTTGAGCAGGAATCGGCCGGTTTGCGAGTCTAGCTCAACGCGCGCGTAGTGCCCGGTGGCGACTCGATCAAAGCCAAGCTGGTCAGCAAACGAGAGTAATGAACGAAACTTGACGTAGGTGTTGCAGGCAATGCAAGGAATGGGCGTCCGCCCGTTAAGATACTCCTGCACAAACGGCAACACCACGCGCTGCTCGAACTCCTCCTCCATGTTCAACACGTAAAACGGAAACGCCAGGTGCGCAGCAACAGCGCGCGCGTCATACACGTCGTCCAGCGAGCAGCAACGCGATGGCAAAGGCTCACCATCGAGCCCGGCGCGACGCCGTTGGTTCCAGAGTTGTAACGTGAAACCAACAAGCTCATGGCCTTGCTGCTTCAACAGGACTGCGGCAGTGGAACTATCCACGCCGCCGCTCATGGCTACGGCGATTCTCATATCAATTGTGACCCTTCTGACAACGTGTTATTATAGCAACCTATGATTGAAACGGCAGCCGATAAGTATCGGATCACGCAAGAACCATTCTACATACCGGTCAATCACGAAGTGGAATTGTTGACGGCTGCCTACCACGCCAAGTTGCCGGTGATGCTCAAAGGGCCGACCGGTTGCGGGAAAACTCGTTTCGTGCAATATATGGCGTGGAAATTGGATCGCCCACTGATCACTGTGGCCTGTCATGAAGACCTTTCGGCTACCGATTTGGTCGGGCGTTTCTTACTCGAAGGCCAGGAAACAGTCTGGCATGATGGCCCGTTGACAACAGCCGTCAAGCACGGATGCATTTGTTACCTGGATGAAGTCGTCGAAGCTCGCAAAGATACGATTGTGGTGATTCATCCGCTCACCGATGACCGCCGCATCTTGCCAGTGGAAAAATTGGGCACGTTGATCCAAGCGCCGGATGAGTTCATGCTGATCGTCTCGTATAACCCAGGTTACCAAAGTGTGCTCAAAGACCTGAAACATTCGACGCGACAGCGCTTCATCAGCCTGGAATTTGACTATCCCTCGCCAGAGATCGAAACCCAGATACTGATGCAAGAAGGCGGCATTGATGCGCCGATGGCGCGCGACTTGGTCAGAATCGGCCAGAAGGTTCGCAACCTTAAAGGTCATGGCCTGGAAGAGGGCGTCTCCACGCGATTGCTCGTGTATGCGGCGCAGCTCATCGCCAGTGGGATTGCGCCACGCCAAGCTTGTGAAGTCGCCATCACCAATACCGTCACCGATGAGCTGGAGATTCAACGGAGCATTCACGAAATTATCACGACGATTATCTAGAGAAGTTGGTTCAACGAGCGTGTTGGAGCAGGTTGTACGGCATTCACGAAATGATCACGACGATTATCTAGAGAAGTTTGCGATGAACTGCACGTATCCATTGCAATAAGCGACACGATCAACTGTGATGGACTCGATCAAAGAGATTCTCGATCATAACCTGCCTGGCGTCGCGCCATCCAAAATCGAGATGCTGGCCGGCAAGTTGCGACGATTGCCGGTGGAGCGGGCGCGGATCATGCTCGATGCCGGATTATTGCTTGTCGGCTCGTCGGCGCGCGCGGCTATCGAATTTTTGTGGCACAGTCCTGACGTTGCGCGACAGTTACCGTTGGACGATGTGCGCGTCTGGGGCAAGATCGCGCGCCATCTGGTTCATGGTCATGCCGACGGCGCTATCCGGTTTTTCCAGAGCGCCGCGCCGGTGCTCCAGTCGCTGCCCGCGTCTGTGCGTAGCCTTGTGCTAGGCGTCTGCGAACGACAGACCACCATGTCTCCACCGCTGGCCATAGACTGTTTCATGGCCGCGCCGCAATTGATCAGCCACATCAACGATCAACATGTTGCCACTCGCCTTTATGCGATTGCCTATGAGATCAGCCGTCGCAGCGCCACGCAAAGCGCCGAACTGCTCAAAGCTGCGCCGCGAGTCCTTGCGTTCTTGCGCGCCGAGCATCGCGGCCCAATCCGAAAGCCAGCCCAGGACCGTCACCAATCGGACGAAGATCAGTATCAACTTATTGACGAAGTTCTAGCGCTGACAGAAGCGTTCGCTCAACGAGCCGGCGGCCTGGCCACCGAGTTTTTTGCCACGTTGCCTCAGGCACTGCCAGAAACACCTGTGCCACTGCAAATGACGCTGCTACACGCTACTCGATGCTTTCTCGAACGAGGGGGTGGCGCCGCCTTGCAATACTTTCTCGTGGCTGGACGCTTGTTGGTCAGCGCCGGCCCTGGTGCGCTCAGTCGCTGGACGGCGCTGGCGCAGAAAATTGCCGTGCAGGGAAATGCCGCTGTCTACCATTTCTTGAAGGTCACGCCGCCGGTGATCACAGCCTTAGTGGCGCTCGGTCGTCATCGCGCCGATGCGTTCACGAGCGGCGTGCTCGACGTGGTCAATGAGATAGCTGATGAGAATATCTCGCTGGCCATCGAATGTTTCAAGTCGAGTCCGACGGCGCTACAATCAAGTTCGCTCGAACAATTCGCTCGCTGGGCGCATGCCGGCTTGCGCTTGCGTCAGCGCGACATGCGCCACGCTCAGGCCTATTACGCGCTGGAAACAAAGTCCAGTCAACAGTCCTTGAATCAGCTCACGGGCGGCCTCTCACTTGACAAAGTGTTAAACACATTGCGTCTCTACATCGAAGGGTTGGCAGGTCAGCAGATCATGGTCAAACCATCACCGACGTTCGCGCTCTCACGCCTGCCCGATGAGCTGCGCCTGCATGAGGCCGCGACCGTGTATCTGCCCTCGCTGATCCACGAATTCGAAGACGAAGCGTCAAATTTCAGAATCTATAAGGCGCTGGCCGCGCACATGGCCGGCCATATCGAGTTTGGAACATACGCCACCGACACACCGCCGCTCCAATCCGTGATGACGCGCATCCAGGCAGATGGATCGCAGCAACACGCGCCGTCAACATCGGCTCAACCTGATGCCGAACCCATCAGTTATGCGACGGTGTTGTCGCAGTTTCCTGACCGTGAGTGGGCAATGCGCGTGTTCACCACGCTGGAAATGGCTCGCATTCACCAGCAGTTGAGACGTGTCTACCGCGGCTTGAGAGATGACCTTGATCTGTTTCAAACTAGGCTGCGCCAACATCGCCCCCATCTTGACACAATGAGCTCCGACCAACTGCTTGTCGAATTCCTGTTCCAACTGACGCTGTGTGGCGAATGCAGCAAGACGCTACACTCCATGTTTGCCCCGCTTGCGCCGCGCCTGCAAGACATCCTCACCCAAACCATCTATCGTCCAGAAGCCACTGTGGCCGACACCTTATTGGCGGTCTATCACATTCATCAATTAGTGGCCGGCGCGCGTCAACAACCATCTGAGTCGCTCGATTCGGATCAACGCGCGGGTCAAGCTGAGACCCAACCAGAGCCGCAATCAATGAGTGAGAACATGGCTTCGATCCATGAAGATGCGCTGGGCGACCGAGCCGACCACATTCAAGACATACACGCCGACCCTTCACAATCATGGATGGAGCTGATGGGCAAGCGTCTGCCATCTACGCTTCATTCGCAGCTCTGGTCAAACCACAATCTTTCCGAAGAGTACGCTCTTGAGCCGGGTGATCAGGTTTATTTTTACGACGAATGGGACCGTGAACTGGGCGATTATCGCGCTGATTGGTGTCGGGTCGTGCAGAAATCAGCGCGGCGTGGAGGACAACAATTCGTTCAGTACGTGCGCTCCTACTACGGGCCAATGATCGGCTCAATCAAACGGCAGTTTCAACTGCTTCGCCCTGAAGCGTTGCGACGCATACGCGGCGAGCTTGATGGAGAAGAGTTCGATCTGCAAGCAGTGATTGATTACGCGCTCGACCGTCGCACATCGGGTCGCGTCTCGGAACGACTCTACGTCCGGCGGCTGCGTAAACAGCGTGATGTGGCTGTCTCGTTTCTGCTCGATATGTCCAGTTCAACTGCGCGCACGGTCGGCCCC
The DNA here is from genome assembly GCA_025054955.1 of Blastocatellia bacterium. Classification (NCBI taxonomy): domain Bacteria; kingdom Pseudomonadati; phylum Acidobacteriota; class Blastocatellia; species Blastocatellia bacterium. The sequence goes on from JANWZE010000057.1 coordinate 15,131, forward strand.
GCTCGCGCCGAGCGCGGGCGAGTCGCCAAGCGAATCATTGACATTGAGAAAGAAGGGCTGGTGTTGATGAGCGAGGCGTTGGAAGCGGTCGGAGACATCTACTCAATTCAAGGCTTCACCAGCGAAGGGCGCCATCATGTCAAATTTTTCGTCATTAAAGATTTTGAAGAGCCGTATGGCGCCGAGATCGAATCGCGGATTGGCGGCATCACCTACCAGAACAACACGCGACTGGGCGCAGCGATTCGCCATGCCACAGCTCGGCTCAAGCGACAAACCGCTCATACCAAACTGCTCATCGTGCTGAGCGACGGACGACCTTACGATCATGATTACGGTGACGCCCGCTATGCTCGCGACGATACCAAGGTTGCGTTGAGACAAGCGCGCCTCGATGGCATCATCCCATTCTGCATCACGATTGATCGCGAGTCCGAACCGCAACTGCGCGATATGTACGGCGAAGTGGGATACACGATCATTGATGACATTCTGCATCTTCCTGAGCGCTTGCCCGGCATCTACCGTCGTCTCACCCAGTGACGTTGCGAAACACAGCGAGAAGAATCACTGTCCCTCACGCTGGACTGGTATTTGCCTTCACATCACTGGACGATGCCCGGAAACAGGCTTGCAGAGAGCGTTTGCAGCCTGAAAGGATTTTTCTTCCGATTGCACGCAGGATTGATTTTTCATTTTTTCGATCACACTTCGCTTAACTCTTGAGAAAAAAGTTGTTGACATTTGATGCGAAAAGGTTTATAAGATGACAAGATATTGTGTGTGTGGTTCAATTGTACACAATGCGAGACTAGCCACAGGATATTGTGGTTAGTGAAATTTGAATAAGGAGAAACACTATGGCAACAAAGACGAAGAAACCAGCGAAGAAAACCACGAAGAAAGCTTCGAAGCTAATCTCCACGGCCGTTGCTCCAAAGAAGGCGGCGCCGAAGAAGAAAGCGACGAAGAAAGCAGCAGCACCCAAGAAAAAAGCGGCTGCCAAGAAAGCCACCAAGAAGAAATAAGTTTGAGGGTGGTCTCACAGCTCTGAGAGCGTTTCGCCTCAGCGAACATCAGAGCACACCCGGTGTTCTCACATCATCCGGACAAAGAACGAACCAGGCCGATGCGAGAACACCGGGAGCGATTGATAGGGATGGGTTGCCATCCCTTTTCTTTTTCTCCTGTCCACGCACGTCTTGCTCAATGCTCAACTGCATGCAACGCGCGGATGAGTCGCCATCCCTTTGTTCTGTTCTCACGGCTCCTGCTCGCTTGATCGGCGTCGCCGTGCTCGCGGATTCGCGTTGAATCTCCTGCCGGCCTGATCGTCTCGGTTCGGCACTCACCGATCGGATTGAGTTGAGCGAAGCCTCGGCTCGTTCTTTGCCAACGGCTGACGGTTCAGTGTAGAATGGCAGCCTCAGCGTGAGCGTTAATGCTAAGGAGTGAGAGCGTGAAAGTTTTCGTCACAGGTGGAGCTGGGTTCATCGGCTCGAATTTCATTCGCTATTGGCTGAACCAGTATCCGCATTCGCAGATCACCAATTTCGATAAGCTCACCTACGCCGGTAATCTCGATAACCTCACTGATGTCGCCGCGCAAGCGAACTATCGCTTCGTCCACGGCGACATTTGTCAGTACGAACAGGTGAGCGAAGCGCTTGAGCCGGACACTGATCTGTTGATCAATTTCGCTGCCGAATCGCACGTGGATCGCAGCATCGAGGATGCGACCGACTTCGTTCAGACGAATGTCGTGGGGGTGCAAACGCTGCTCGATGTGGCTCGGCACAAACGAGTCAGGCGCTTCGTACAAATTTCGACCGATGAGGTCATGGGCAGCGTCGAGCCAGGCCGCTACTTCACCGAAACAAGTCCGCTCGAGCCCAACAGTCCTTATGCTGCTTCCAAAGCCGCTGGCGAGATGTTGGTACGAGCTGCGCATCGAACGTATGGTCTTGATGTCGTCATCATCCGATCGGGCAATTGCTATGGCCCGTATCAATTTCCCGAAAAGCTCATCCCGCTGATGATCACCAATGCGCTGAACTATATGCCACTGCCGATCTACGGAGACGGAATGCAGATCCGCGATTGGGTCTACGTGGATGATTACTGCCGGGCGGCTGATCTCATTAGCCGACATGGCCGCGCTGGTGAAGTCTATTGCGTCAGTGCCCGTTCGGAAAAAACTAATTTGGAAGTGGTTGAAACATTGCTGCGGTTGCTGGACAGGCCGCGTTCGTTGATTCAGTTTGTCGAAGATCGGCCGGGTCATGACCGTCGCTATGCCATTGATCCATCCAAGTTGGAACGAGAACTGGGATGGCGACCCAAGGAATCATTTGAAAGCGGCATCGCTAAGACAGTCGCCTGGTATCAAGCCAATCCCCACTGGGTTGAAACTGTGCGTAGCGGCGCCTATCGTGATTACTACCAGCGCATGTATGGACATCGAAAGATCATCCGATGACCGAGCTGCGCCTCGACGCACGATTCTGATCACCGGCGCAAACGGATTACTTGGCCGACAGGTCGTTCAGTGGTTCTCCCCGCGCCACCATGTTGTGGCCGCATCACGAGTGGATCTTAACATTGCCGATGCCGACGCAGTGAACCGATACGTTGACGAGTGCAGCCCCGATCTCATTATCAATTGCGCAGCTTTGTCCAATGTGGATGCGTGCGAGAGCGATCCACAGGCGGCCTTTGTTGCCAACGCTGACGGGCCGCGCCATCTGGCGCAAGCTGCCCAGCGTATCGGCGCTGAACTCATTCATATCAGCACCGACTACGTCTTTGATGGGCAGAAGACAATCCCGTATACGATTGAGGATGAGCCGCGCCCTATCAATGTCTACGGAGCGTCTAAGCTGGCTGGCGAACAGTTTGTGCGTGAGGCCTGCCCGCGACATTACATCGTTCGCGTGGCTCGTTTGTTTGGGCCCGGCGGACGCAACTTTGCTAGCACGGCGCTGGAAACGGCCAAACAACATAGCCGATTGTTGGCCATCGTTGACGAGATCGGTTCGCCCACTTACGTGGTGGATTTAGCTCAGCGCCTTGAGGTGATTGCGCAACATGGCCATTATGGCACGTATCATGTCACCAATCGGGGCGCTTGTTCGTGGGCTGATTTTGCGACTTATGTCATCGAACTTGGCGGGTTGTCAGGCGTCACGATACAACGAGTACGCAGCGGCGATTTACATCGGCCAGCTCGACGCCCTGCCTATACTGAAATGCGCTGTCTGCTTTCGGAACGACTGGGATTTGAACCGCTGCGACCGTGGCAGCAGGCATACAGTGAATTTATCAACTCAGTGATAAGTTCAACGGAGCGCAATGCGCCGGCTGGGCATATAACGTAAAGGATACGTCACTTCGCTTGCAGAGATTGGAGAATTGTCCGGCGAAACTCTTGCGCCTTAGCGATGATTGTCGGTTGATCCAGCGTCAACAAACGACGGTTGCTCATCACCACGCGCCCATTGATGATAACCGTGTTGACATCGGTCGCATCAGTGGCATAAACCAATTGCGAATAGAGATCGTAGACAGGCACCTGATGTGGCGCATTCAAATCAACCACGATGATGTCAGCGCGTTTGCCGGGTTGGAGGCTGCCGATTTCTCGGTCCAGATGGAGAGCGCGCGCGCCGTTGATAGTGGCCATGGCCAAGGCCTGGCGCGCGCTGACAACTTTGGGGTCGGCTGAGGCGACTTTGTGCAGCAGCGCCGTCGTTTTCATCGCTTCAAACATGTCGAGCGTATTATTGCTGGCCGCGCCGTCCGTGCCCAGTCCCACGGCAACATCAGCGCGGAGCAGGCGGGGCACCGGCGCAATGCCCGATGCAAGTTTCATGTTGCTTTGCGGATTATGAACCACGCCGACCTGATGACGCTTGAGCAGGGCGATTTCTTCATCAGTCAGGTGAACCGCATGGGCTGCAATTAACCGAGGCGTCAAGAGTCCGATCCGTTGCAAATAGAGCACAGGACGCGCGCCGAATCGCTGACTGACATCGTCAATTTCGGTTTGCGTCTCGGCCACGTGCATGAGCACAGGAACGTCATGAGTCTCAGCGAATGATTGCACCTTTTTCAAAGTCTCCGTGGATAACGTGTAGGGCGCATGAGGCGCGATCGCCGGAACGATCAAAGGATGATGGCGATATTGGTTAATGAACCGCGCGGCATATTCCAGTGCCGCGTCCGGTGTGCGGCTATCGGGGCTGGGGAAATCAATCACTGTTTGACCGAGCACACCACGCATGCCGGCAGCGGCGGCAACGGCGGCAATTTCATCTTCAAAGTAGTACATATCGGCAAAGGTGGTCGTGCCGCCGCGGATCATTTCCACACACGCCAGCCGCGTTCCCCAGCGAACGAACTGGCGCGTGACGTTCTTGGCTTCAGCCGGAAAGATGTACTCGGTGAGCCACTGCTGCAAATCGAGGTCATCGGCGATGCCACGGAACAACACCATCGGCGCATGGGTATGTCCATTGATGAGTCCAGGTAGAACGGCTTTGTCGCGTGCATCAATCGTTTGTCGAGCGAGGAACCGCGGAGCCAGCGCGCGCCGCTCGCCGACGGCCACGATTCGATCGCCTCGAACAGCGACGAAGCCGTCATGGAAGCTGCTCCAGTCAGCATCCATGGTCAACACAGTGCCGCCTTGAATCACGAGATCAACCCGTTCACGTTGAAGCCCCGCGCGCGCGACAGCGCAACCGGCGGTCGTTACCATCACCGCCAACAAGGCCACAAGCACCGAGTGAACCGTCCGCATCATGATGATTTCGCCTTGGGAGATTTTTTGATCATGGTGATTTGATTGCCGCGCTCATTATACCGGACTTCATCCATGATGTGCCGCATCATCAGCAAGCCACGCCCACACTCGCGGAAGATATTTTCACCTTCGGTGGGATCACACACCGACGCAGGATCAAATCCATTGCCCTCGTCGGTGATAATGAAGACGGCTTGCTGCGCGTCGAGTTCGAGCACGATCTCCACTTTCTTGGTGGCATCCAGCTTATTGCCGTGACGCATAGCATTGGTGATCGCTTCATGCAGGGCAACGGCCGTGTGACAATCTTCATCAGGGTAGCCGAACCGTGTCAGATGATCGCTGAGATACATAACAACTGGGTCAACGTACTGCAACTGACTGGGAAGAACGATCGTGATCCGCTCGGTGATAAATTCTTCAATGGGCATCGCCGCCTGCTTGGCATCCATAGCATGAGCCATTGTACTCGATGGTTTTGACTCGCTTCAAGCATACCCATAGCCGCGGTGATGAGCGATTGACAGCCGCGGTGATGAGCGGTTAACAGCCGCGGTGATGAGCGGTTGACAGCCGGGAAGCGGTTGCCTATGATTGGAGCCGGATTGAGTCGAGCGGGCGTGGCGCAATTGGTAGCGCATCAGCTTCCCAAGCTGGGTGTTGCGGGTTCGAGCCCCGTCGCCCGCTCCATTCATTGAGGCCATCAACGCAAATTCATCTGGCCAAGCACGGTTTGCGCCAATGCGCCTGTCTGCTGTCCGGTCACGCGAATAATGATCGGCGTAGATGAAATCATCTCGTCCGTTACAGTGAAGCTCGCCACGAACGTGCCATCGGCGCGAGCATGCACGGGCGACGGAAAGACCACCGGACGATCGTTCACGCAGATTTCGAGAGCTTCTTCACGGCCGAACCCTGTGCCACTGACGGTGACTGTTTCTGCAGGTTTGAGCATCGCCGGTTCAACGCGCGTGATCTCTGGTAGCACTTTGAAGGTCGCATGAGCCAGTTGGTGAGCTGCTTGCGAGACGCCAATGATGTTGTTCTCACCATACGGCGCGGGCGGAACCCGAAAGACCGTCACAAAGCTGCCACGATTGTTCGTCGTCCCCGGCTTCAACCACTGGCCGTCAAACTCAATGCGATAGCTCACGTTCGGACGAAAACCGGTGCCGATCAGTTTGATCTCTGTCCCAACCGGCCCTTCGCGTGGTTGTAGTTTTAATGATGGCATAATCTCACCTCAAGCGCTCAGGAATCAGCACTCACCGGCCGAGCATCCTTCCTCGAGCCTGCGCAGGTGTAGCCAACTGCGCTCTTCATGCTCAGCCCTCTGAGGCTTCGCCGCTGCGTTCTGCTTGCTGTTCTACAAACAGCTCCCTCAAGCGGAATCGTTGCACTTTTCCTGAGGCTGTCATAGGAAATGACTCAACAAATCGTATGAACCGAGGAATTTTGAAGTGCGCCAGTTGTTCCCGGCAAAATGCCTTGATGTCGTCTTCTGTCGCCGACGTATCGGGCTTCAACCGAATCGCAGCGGCCACTTCTTCGCCAAATCTCCGGTCAGGCACGCCGAAGACGTAGACGTCGGCAATAGCCGGATGATGGCGCAGCACGTCTTCAACTTCTTTCGGCGAAATGTTTTCTCCGCCACGAATGATGATCTCTTTGATGCGTCCTGTAATCCGCACATAGCCATCCTGATCGAGCGTTGCCTGATCGCCAGAATGGAGCCAGCCCTCGGCATCAATCGCTTTGCGTGTTTCGTCGGGTTTGTTGTAGTACCCCTTCATGGTGTTGTAGCCGCGCGAGCACAGTTCGCCAGGCGTATTGGGCGGTAGCGTTTGACCGGTGACCGGATCAATGATTTTGACTTCAATCTCAGGTAGGACTTTGCCAACCGTTTGCGTTCGTCGCTCAATCGAATCGTGACGCGGGGTCATCGTGATGGCAGGGGACGCTTCGGTCAATCCGTAGGCAATCGTCATCTCCGGCACGTGCATATCGTGGATGACCCGCCGCATGAGCGGTTCAGGACACACCGCGCCCGCCATGATGCCCGTGCGCAAGCTGGTCAAGTCAAACTCAGCGAAATCGGGTTGCTCCAGCACATTGAGAAACATCGTCGGCACGCCGTAGATAGCCGTGGCCCGCTCTTTGTGAACGTATTCGAGGACCTTGTGCGGATCGAAATACTCAAGCGGGATCAGACACGTCGCATGCGTGTATGCGCCGAGCACGCCGATGACACAACCGAAACAGTGAAACAACGGCACCGGCAAACACAATCGGTCGGCAGGTGTAAACCCAAGGCCTTCACCCAGCCAATACCCGTTGTTGACAATGTTCCGACTTGTCAACATGACCCCCTTGGGGAAACCTGTCGTGCCTGATGTGTACTGCATGTTGATAACATCATCGAGTTCAACCTGCGCTTCGCGCGCGTCCAAGGCCTGATCAGGTACTGTCTGGCCTGCTTGAAAGACGTCCCTGAGGTTGATCATTCCATCCGGCGTTTCATCGCCAATGTAGAAAACGTGTCGCAGATGAGGCGGCCGCCGAATCTGGCCGACCGTCGCCACGTAATCCACGTCTTTGAACCCGCGGACCAGCGCCAGCGCGCATGATTCAGACTGAGTCAGCAAGTATTCGAGTTCCGGCGCGCGAAGCGACGTATTGACCGTCACTAAAATCGCGCCGATCTTGGCCAGCGCAAATTGCAGGATGATCCATTCAGGCACATTGGTCGCCCAGACGGCGACACGCTCGCCTTTCTGCACGCCGAGTTGCAGCAGCCCTTTCGCGCACTGCCGGGCTACGGATTCGAGTTGTCCAAACGTGTATCGCAGGTCACGGTCCACGTAGACCAAGGCTTCGTGATCAGGATAATCACGCGCCAGCGCCGTCAGCAACGCGCCGACAGTCAGATCACGATAGGATTTAGCTTGGCACGCATTCATGATGATTGAAGTGGCTTTGGCAACGCCGAAGCAGAATTCTAGAGAGAGCGCCAAACGTTTGGCAACCGGCATTCAGCATTTCATGGTGAGTCACTCGGTCTGCTGGACTGTGGCGTTTTTTCGGAGGCAGGCGGTTGTCGCCGTTGGTCTGGCTCACTGCGTGGGAAGGAGTTGGCTGGCTGTGGACGTAGCCGGTCGGACGCGGACGGAATGTTCCGCGCGTTGTGTGACCATTGAGAAGGTGGCGCAGGCGTTCCCGCCTGCGATCCGCGCGTTGTATGACCATTGAGAAGGTGGCACAGGCGTTCCCGCCTGCGATCCGCGCGTTGTATGACCATTGAGAAGGTGGCACAGGCGTTCCCGCCTGTGATCCATTCGCATCGTTTCTGGGCAGCGTGAATACTCTGTGCACAACTCCTCCGCAATTGGTATTATTCAGCCGCGATAAGGGAGGCGGTTCACCTGGTTATGTGTTGTCCTGTTCCTCAATGCCGAAGTACCGCATCCATTGATCAATATCCTGGGCATTGAGCTGGACATCTTCTTTTTCAGCACTGTCGGTCGAAGCGAGTGCCGTCCAAACGCGCTCAGCGAACTGTTCGCAGGTGATGACTTGAGCGCCGCATGAGCGCACGTAGTTGTACAACTCTCGGTCCGAGGTGACGACCGTCAATCCGCGACGGTCCCGCTGCTGTTCGACTCTTTGTTTAATGCGCGCGTCGGCGGTGGAGTTGGGCAATGAATAAATGATCTGCACACCTTGAAACACGCTGCCCTCGGGGAAGAGCGGCTCCGGCGCGCCGTCAAACACGACTGTCACGCGGCGCGCTTTGTGGCCAGGCTGATTGCGGAACGCGGCCAGCCATCTGAGCAACTGCATCCGCGCGTCGGGCGCCTCTGGATCAATATCATGCAGGCGTCCCATCAGGTTATTGCCGTCGATCAAGTATGACATTGCGTCGGCTCCTTGATCGCTGACGTGTTGTTTGATGTTTAGCTAGACAGCGGCGACTCGCCAGCTTTGACAGCACCGCCGGTCAGTAAGTAGAGCACAGCCATGCGCACGGCCACACCATTGGTGACTTGATCGAGTATGAGCGAGTACGGCCCATCGGCGACTTCTGATGAAATTTCCACACCGCGATTGATTGGCCCCGGATGCATCACCAGCACATCAGGCTTAGCCAAGCGGAGTCGCTCCAGCGTCAATCCAAATCGAATCGCATACTCTTTGAGTGAGGGAAAGAAACTTTCTTTCTGGCGTTCCAGTTGAATCCGCAGCATCATCACCACGTCTGCGCCTTCAATCGCTTCTTCCAACCGGGGCGTCACCGTCAGTCCATCTTCGACCAATCGTTCGTATCCGGGCGGCAATAGCGTTTGCGGGCCGCTGACGGCGACCTGCGCGCCCAGCTTTGTCAACAAATACGTATTGGAGCGCGCCACGCGGCTATGGCGAATATCGCCCAAGATGGCTACTTTCAATCCGGCGATCCGACCTTTGTGTTCTTTGATCGTCATGGCATCGAGCAGGGCCTGCGTCGGATGCTCATGCGCGCCGTCGCCCGCATTGATGATTGCTGCCTTGACCCATCGCGCCAACTGGTGCGGCGCGCCCGAACTGGCATGGCGAATCACAATCACGTCCGGCGCCATCGCTTCCAGGTTGCGCGCCGTGTCAATTAACGTCTCCCCTTTGACGACGCTGCTTGTGGAGACAGAAATGTTGATGGTGTCGGCAGAGAGCCGCTTGCCAGCAATTTCAAAACTGGTGCGCGTGCGCGTCGAAGGCTCATAGAAGAGATTGATGATGGTCTTACCGCGCAACGTTGGGACTTTTTTGATGTCCCGCGTGGAGACATCTTTGAACGCTTCCGCGGTCTGCAAAATCAGATGGATTTCATCAACGTCGAGTTCTTGAATGCCTAACAGGTCTTTTCGTTTGAGCGCAGTCAGCATCGCTGCCATGATCGCCTCATGCCGATTCCACAATCACAACCTGATCCACACCGTCAACCTCTTGGAGCATGACTTTGATAATTTCACGATCGGTTGTTGGCACCGACCGCCCGACGTAATCTGCCTGAATCGGCAACTCGCGATGCCCGCGATCAATCAGCACGGCCAGTTGAATGCGCCGCGGACGACCATAATCCATGATATGATCCAGCGCCGCGCGCACGGTTCGACCGGTGTATAACACATCATCAACCAGCACAATCGTCTTATCGGTGATCGGAGCAGGCAGCTCGCTTTTATTGACCACCGGATAAGGCGCAATGGTGCTCAGATCGTCGCGGTACAAGGTGATGTCCAGTGCGCCAACCAGCACGTCGGCGGCTTCAAGCTGTTTGATCTTGGCTGCCAATCGTTCAGCCAGCGGCACGCCGCGCCGGCGAATGCCCAGCAACAGCAGGCCGTCCGTGCCTTGATTCCGCTCGACAATTTCAGAGGCCAATCGCGACAACGCTCGATCAATTTTCGGCGCATCCATGATCTTTGCTTTTTCACGAAGCTGCATTGTTTCTACTCCGGTTATGATTCAGGCTTTTCGGGCTTGACCAATCTCACACGGATGTCGCCAAAGGGCGGCTTGGCGGTGATGAGCACGGGCGTTCGTTTCTCATCGTGGCTCAACCAGACGCGCACCCGATAGTCATCGTTGATGCGCCGGCGCCGTCGTCCTTGCGTCTCTTCGACACGTAAGGCAACGCTGACGGCTTCGACCGGAGCGCCGCCAACATCAATGACCGATTTCTGTTCGGGGCTGACCAGTATTGTCACTCGCTGATCATCGCTCAGCACATGCAGCCTGTAATGTTTGCCGGAGCTCAGATCAAGTGTTCGCAGGAAGTACCAGAACGAGACGATGTCGCGCGTCTCGGCTTCAATAGGAATTTTCTTTTCACCGACCTGGGCAACACGCCGTTCATGATCGAAGATCGTCGTGAGATCAACACGTCGGGTTCCTTCGCGGCTATGCTTCTCGTGGCGCGTAGGCAGCGCCGACGATCCGTCAATCCACGAGACCAATTCGTGCTCCAGCGCCATCACCAGCGATTTGACCACGCCGACGGTTTGCGCCTGCATCTGTAGTTGCAGCCCTTCCGGCGGCAAGGACGCGCCGGCTGGTTTGACCTGCATCGTTATGCGAGCGGCCACCACGTAGTCGGCCCATGAGACTACGTAGTCCAGTTGTTCGCCAACCAGCGTCGAGAGTTTGAGCGTCGTGGGCGCCGTCCAGCGGCCGGCGGGACGAGCCGATGCATCGCCGAGGGCTGGACGGTGGTGTGGTAAGGAGGAAGCCTGCCAGTCCGCCGTCACCGGCAGGCTGGCCACCAACGTGACCAAACACACCACGATGAACCAATGACGCTTCATCAAAAAACTCTTGTATGGGCGCTCACGTCAACAACTGTCATTCGCGCGCCCCTCACCGGCGGCGCATGGCAAGCTGCCTCAGCGGCGAGCATCGCGACGCGGAGGACGCCGATCCTCGCTGCGACGCCGTCGTGGAGCGCCCTGCTCACCGCGCTCCCGTCGCTCCCGTCGTTCACCGCGTTGGGCCAACTCAGTTACGCCGGACCGCGCCTGCTCATCTTCATACAACGCGCGGCGACTCAAGCGAACCTTGCCCTGTCCATCGTTCGAGATGCACTTGACGAGAATCTCCTGCCCTTCTTCCAGCACGTCGCGGATGTCGCGCACGCGATGGTCGGCCACTTCTGAAATGTGCAAGAGCGCCTCAGTGCCGGGAAACACCTCGACAAACGCGCCGAAATCAGCCAAGCGGGTCACTCGACCGATGTACGTCTGACCGACTTCCACTTCCGCCGTCAGGTCTTGAATCGCTTTCATCGCGCGTTCGGCTGCCTCCTGATTGGCCGAGGCAATGTGAACCGTGCCGTCGTCACCGATGTCAATTTTGCATTTCGTCTGTTCGACAATCCCGCGGATCACTTTTCCACCGGGCCCAATGACGTCGCGAATCTTCTCGACCGGGATCGTGATCGTGTAGATGCGCGGCGCGTGTGGGCTTAGTTCAGCGCGTGGCGCGGCAATTGTCTGTTCCATCTTCTCGATGACGAACAGCCGGCCTTCATGCGCCTGTTGCAGCGCTTCAGCCATGATCTGTGGCGTGATGCCAGCAATCTTAATGTCCATTTGCAATGCGGTGATGCCTCGGCGCGTGCCGGCGACTTTGAAGTCCATATCGCCGTAGTGATCCTCGGCGCCGGCAATGTCAGTCAGGATGGCATACTTGTTTCCTTCCTTGACAAGTCCCATCGCCACGCCGCCGACGTGGGCCTTGATCGGGACGCCAGCATCCATCAACGAGAGGCTGCCGCCGCAAACTGACGCCATCGAAGATGAGCCGTTCGACTCCGTGATGTCAGAAACCACGCGGATGATATAGGGCCAGGCCTTCTCATCGGGCACAACCGCTTCCAAGGCTCGACGAGCCAGCGCCCCGTGTCCGATCTCGCGTCGGCCAGGCGCACCGATGCGTCCCGTTTCACCAACCGAAAAAGGCGGGAAATTGTAATTAAGCATGAATCGCCGCTGAATCTCGCCCAGCTCTAAGTTATCCACATACTGAACGTCTTCCGACGTGCCGAGGGTGGTCGTCACCAAGGCTTGCGTCTCGCCACGAGTAAACAACGCGCTGCCGTGCGCGCGCGGCAACACGCCCACTTCACACTCAATCGGTCGGATCTCAGTGAACCGCCGGCCATCAGGGCGACGCCGGTGATTCAAGATATCGTCGCGGAAGAATTTCTCTTTGAGGTAATCGAATATCCGACCGGCCATTACGCGCGATTCGGCTGGGTCTTCAGGATATGATTCAACCACCTGTTGCCGGAGTGCATTGATGGCCGCCTGACTCTGCAGCTTGGTTTGCTGCCTGACGTCTAGAGCCTGACGGAGCGCAGCGCCATAGGTCTGTTCGATGTGTGTCATCATCTCCTGATCCAATGTCGGCGCGGGCACGTCCGGCTTTTGCACACCGAGTCGCTCGCCCAATGCTTTCTGCCACGCGCACAGTCGCTTGATGTCTTGATGCGCCACAATCAAGGCTTCGATCATCACCTGTTCAGAGACTTCATTGGCTCCTGCTTCGACCATCACGATTGCATCCTCAGTGCCAGCAACGACCAGGTTGAGTTCAGAGGCTCGGAGCTGCTCGTAGGTCGGGTTGACGATGTAGCGTCCATCCACCAAGCCGATGCGCACGCCGGCAACGGGTGTGTGGAAGGGGATCGGTGAAAGAAACAAAGCCGCCGAGGCAGCGGTGACACTGAGAATGTCGGGATCATTGTCTGCATCAGCCGAAATCACATTGGCAATAATTTGAGTCTCGACATGAAACCCTTCGGGAAACAACGGCCGCAACGGCCGGTCAATCAGCCGACTGGTGAGAATTTCTTTTTCAGTTGGTCGGCCTTCACGCTTAAAGTAGTTGCCGGGGATACGTCCGGCGGCGTAGTTATTTTCACGGTAATCCACCGTCAACGGAAAAAACTCAACGTCCTCTTGCTGTTCTTTGGCGGCCACGGCCGTTGCGAGCACCATCGTTTCTCCATACGTCACCACAACGGCGCCATCTGCTTGCCGAGCAACTTTGCCTGTTTCGAGCGTCAGCAACCGCCCGCCAATTTCTATTGAATCTTTGATATACATGTTACATCCTCCAATGCGCTCAACAAAAAAGCCACGACAGCCTATCCCGCTTGCTCGTGGCTTGACTTGAACCTAATTGTTCGATCCTGTCCGCCCCTTGCGGAACCACTCACTGGGCTCACATGCCCACTCTCACTGGTAAAATCACAACCTTGCGCCGGCCCAGCTCTCATCCACTTGCTGGCTAGGCCAACCCACAGGCGCTCTATTTCCTCAGCCCTAACTGGGCAATCAACCGGTAATACCGCGTGGCATCTCTTCGCTTCAGATAATCCAACAACTGCCGGCGCTGGCTCACTAACTGCAACAAGCCCCGCCGCGAATGATGATCTTTTTTGTGGGTCTTGAAATGCTCCGTCAATTGAGTAATCCGCTGCGTCAACAGTGCCACTTGCACTTCCGGCGATCCGGTATCCGATTCGTGCATTTGAAACTGACGAATCACCTGTGTTTTTACATCCTTCGTTAATGCCACAACTACATTCTCCCTGATTCCATACGAACTGTCGTCATTAGGCGCAAAAAGTAGCATATCAGGCCTTTGATTGTAAAGACGAGCGACCGGCTCCGGCCTTGCGCGAGCGCTCATGGCATACTATGGGAGGGTTGGCCCTAGGCGGCGGGCGGCGGCTAACTGAGTTGACCTGGGTCATTGGCCTTCGGATGCTCAGACTTTTCAGTGGACAACCGAGAGGGATCGGGCTAGCATCTCTGGTCGCGGCATTGAAATGTTTGATCGAACGAGATCGGGGATGTACAAGGGATCGCCTCGGCGCTTACCCACACCACCCGCTATTGACATCAATCGAGTGCTGAGGAAACCGTATTTGTTCGGCTCCCGCCGAGCGTATCAGGGTGGAACCGGCATGTTTTACTTTGAGGGAGGGATAATTCTATGATTCGACATGACACATTTTTTATACCACTGGCTGCACTGCTCGCCGCAGTGCTGGTCTTCGTAGGCGCACCGATGGGGATCGCCTCTGAAAATCACATTGTCCCGCCAGGAACCGTGCTGGCGCTGAGAATGGATACGGCGCTCAATTCCAGAACGGCCAAGGCAGGCGATCGTTTCACGGCAACTGTGATCAAAGATGTAACCGTCAACAATCAGGTGGTCATCCCGAGTGGCAGCCGTGTGGAGGGACATGTCACCGCCGCCGTGCCGGCGCGACGGATGAGCCGAGCTGGTACCATCGCGGTTGATTTCGATCGCCTCATCTTACCCGACGGACGGTCGTATGCCGTAGATGGGAATCTGACCTCAACCGATCCCAATGAGAAACAGAAGATTGACGAAGAAAGTCGTATTTCTGGCGGCTCGTCCAAGAAACGGAGTATTGTCTTCATTGGAGGCGGCGCGGGCGTTGGCGCCGTCATTGGGGTGATTGCCGGCGGCGGCAAAGGCGCGGCTGTCGGCGCGGGCGTTGGCGCAGCCGCTGGCACAGCCGCGGTGTTGCTGGCCAAAGGCCACGAAGCCGTTGTCCAACCGGGCGCTGAATTCGGGTTGGAATTGGTGCGGCGACTTGAGATGGCTGCCTTCACCCCGAGCAGCAGCGGCGGAGCAGGTGTTCGGCGCGAAGATTTTTCTTCGTCAGAAATGATTCGACGAGCACAGCTCAGCTTAAAGCAGCAAAATTATTATGACGGCGCGATTGATGGCGTCATCGGCCCACGACTGCAACGCGCCATCCGCGATTTCCAACGCGACCGCGGCTTGCCGGAGACGGGTGAGTTGGATGAACGAACAGCCATCCGATTGGGTATCACCTCTGAACCAATCTCTGCGGATGCCCGCAAAAATGCGCGAGCCATTAAAGTCACCGATGCCTATGCCGAGCGGATTGATGACAATGCGATTCGCGTGGTCATCAACATTGAAACGCCGACTGGTGGCTGGAAGACGTTTGTCGAACACAGCATTGTCAACGATCAAGTTCACGTGTGGGCGCGTGGTATCCCGCCAAGCGGCACGGTGACGCAGGCCATCGTTCCCGGACGCCTGGAAACGACGATTACGAACGCCGGCTCATACATTGAACGAGTGATCGTGCATGGCGCCGGCTCAGATCAAACCATCAAGGTATTGCCTGCTGGCGGTTATGTGGGCGCGATCAGTCGCCGCACAAATGAGCTGCTGGCTCAGTACGAGCAAGCGCTTGGCGTGAGCCGCCGAGGCGATGAAATCATCTTTGCCCCCGGCCGCAATTACACTGAAGACGAAGTCGAGCTGTTATTGGCGCTGCAAAGCTTGCAGAAGCTGGCTGATTCGTATGGAGCCACGGGTGAGGCCGACAACAATCCGGCGACCCGACGCGGGGTTGCACGCGCCGTGCTGCGTCAAGCCCATGATGTCGAACGACTCGTTCAGCAGGCCAACACGGACGCCATGAAGGAAGTTGCCCGCCATTGGCCAGCCCTGGAAGCAGAACTCAAGCAACTGGCCGCTGCCAACGGCATGACATGGAAGCGCAGCGGGTTTGCCCCGCGCAGAAAATCGTAGCAGACACGGCCTTGAGGACCGAGGATGGCGACGCCGATTGGCTGCCGTCCTCGCTCTTCAGTCGTCTATCCTCGATTTTTCTGATGTGTTACACTGCCTGCGCATGGTGAGCAACCGATTCAATCCGACGCCGATGACATACCGCGACGCTGGCGTGGATATTGACGCGGCTGACGCCGCCAAAGTCCGTATCCGTCAGTTGGCGCGACAGACGTTCACGCCATCGGTATTAACCGACATTGGTGGCTTTGGCGCGTTGTTCCGCGCTGACTTCAGCCACTTGCGCGAGCCGGTCTTGGTCTCCAGCGTGGATGGTGTCGGCACCAAGTTAAAGGTGGCGTTCATGACCGGCATTCACGATACGGTGGGCTATGATCTGGTGGCGCATTGCGTGAACGATATTCTGGTGCAGGGTGCGCGGCCGTTGTTTTTCATGGATTACATTGCGCTCGGCAAGATGGAGCCTGATGTTGTGGCGAGTCTCATTGAAGGATTATCGCGCGGCTGCCAAGAGGCTGGCTGTGCGCTGATCGGCGGTGAGACAGCGGAGATGCCGGGATTTTATGCGCCTGGCGAATATGATGTTGCTGGATTCATTGTCGGCGTCGTGGACCGCTGCCGCATCATTGACGGTCACGCGATTGAGCTCGGCGATGTGTTGCTTGGCCTACGTTCTCTGGGCCTGCATACAAACGGCTATAGTCTGGCACGCAAGTTGTTGTTTGAGATAGCGGGCTATCAAGCAAATACCTATCTTCAGGAGCTCGGCTGCACTGTGGCCGAAGAATTACTCAAACCGCATCGCAATTATCTGCCGTTACTCTCAGGTTTGCTCGATAGCGGCTACATCAAAGGACTGATTCATCTGACTGGCGGCGGTTTTCCCGGCAACATCCCGCGCGTGTTGCCCGATGGCTGCGCGGCCCAGATCAACGAAGGCTCCTGGCCTGTGCTGCCGGTATTTGAACTGTTGCAACGGCTGGGTTGCGTGGCTCGTGACGAAATGTACCGCACGTTCAACATGGGTATCGGGATGATTATGGTTGTGGCGCCGCAGCACGTCGAAACCGTCACAGCGCATCTGGCGGCGCAGAATGAACCGGTGTACTCGATTGGCCGTGTCGTTCCGGCAGCCGCCGACAAAGTGCAATTTGTCAACGCATGAGCGAACGGGCACGCTTGGGCATTCTGATTTCCGGGCGCGGCAGCAATATGCTGGCGCTCATTCAAGCCGTCCAGAGCGGACGACTGGACGCAACCGTTGCGCTTGTCCTGAGTAATGTGCAGGGGGCTGCTGGCTTGGAAAAAGCTCAGGCTCACGGCATCGAAACGCTGGTCATCTCTCACAAAGGCATGTCGCGTGAAGAACACGAACAGCGGGTCGTTGCAGCATTGAAAGAGCGGCGGGTTGATCTGGTCTGTCTGGCCGGTTATATGCGCTTGCTGAGTCCTTATTTCATCAGCCAATTTCCTCAACGCATTCTGAACATTCACCCGTCGCTGCTGCCGGCGTTTCCCGGACTGGATGCTCAGCGCCAGGCTCTAGCCTATGGAGTGAAGTATTCCGGTTGCACGGTTCATTTCGTGGATGAAACGCTCGATGGCGGGCCTATCATCGCGCAAGCGGTCGTGCCTGTTCACGACGATGATACGGTCGAGTCGCTCGCAGCCCGGATACTGGAGCAGGAACACAAAACCTATGTTGAAGCCGTTGCCCTCGTCCTGAGCGGCAACTATCGGATCGAAGGCCGCCGGGTCATCTGGAGCAGGAGCCCCGCTTAGAGCGAGTTTCAATCGTCTTTAGCTTAGGGGCCTGCATCTTGCTAGCCAAAGCACGCTGGAGCGTGCGCAGGGTACACACAAGCGGCTCTAATAGAGCGAAGCTTCGACCAGTTTCTTCAAATTCTCCCGCGTGAAGAATGACAGCGGTATGTTGGGATTGTCATCAGCCTCCATGGTTTCAAACACGATTCGCTTTTGATACTTGCGATTGTCAACCTCGGTGCGCACGTCGCGCCATCGGCCATTTTGTTGCATCCAGAGCGTTGAGCGAAGACGAACCAACTGATTCTCCGCGTTGTACAATTCGATTCGCGCCGGCAAATAATTATCCTGACGAAAATAGATGACCATTTTGTAAAACCGCGAGGTCGCATCGGGTTTCAGTTGACCCTCAACCTTATATGTTTGCAGCGGGCCGATCTGTTCCATGCCGATGAGCCGGTATTCGTACAGATCATAGCCGCCCACCGATTCTTGCAGTGTCATACCAAACTGCGAATCCTCTTGCCGTAGGTCTTGTACCTCAACGAACTTGGCCATGCCGGGCAGGTAGGTGACGCTCTGGATGGGTTGGCCCGGCGCCTGTATCGTCAGCAATACACGCGCTGGGTCGCCTTTGCTGGCCAATTGCTGGCGTATGGTGTATTGCGTGTCGTCAACGCATTTCTGGTAATTCATGATGATGAATTCACGCTCGGTTCCATCTGCTTCTTTGACGCGCGCTTTGATCTTGGTCTTCGCATCACGACAACGGTCGCGATTTAGATACTGCTGGACAATTTGCTCACCGGTGGGCAATGGCGGCGTCTCAGGGGTTGAGGCCGTTTGTTCGCGTTGGCATGCTTGCCCGACGGCAACCAAGAGCAACACAACAACGCATCGTGGAAGAGTGTTCAGCATCAGGTCGTCTCTCCTAATCACTGACGGCGGCGCTCACGGCAGAACCGGCCGACGGGTTCGGCGCCGGCGCGCCACCGACTTGCAACAACCGTGAGTTCATCAACACAGGTAGAAAGATCATATTTGAGATTAGGCAGGCCATGATTGTCACCGCGGAGAGCAATCCGCCGGTTCGCACTGGCACGAATGACGAAAACGCGAAAATAGCAAACGCCAACGCCAATGTCAGGTTGGCGAAAATGATCGGCGCTCCACTGTGCTGAATGCTGATCGCCACGGCGCGGCGTTTATCGGCCATCTCGTGGCAACATTGCCGATAACGACGTATTAAATGGGCAGCGTTATCCACCGCCAATCCCAATACAATGGATGCGACTAAGCTGGTGTTCAGATTCAGATCAATGCCCATCCAACCCATGAAGCCAAAGAAAGCGATGATCGGCACAGCATTTGGCAGCATGGCTACGAAGCCAGCCTTGATCGAACGAAACAGCAGCGCCATCATGGCGAAAATGGAGAGAACCGCGATGATGAGGCTCCGCGCCTGCTCCCTGGCCACGCTGTTGGATGTGCGGTTTAGCAGAATCAGCAGGCCTGTCGGATAGGCCGTCCACGCTGGCGGCAAATTCGTTTGTGTCCATTCATCAATGCGGCGCAGCGTTTGATCTATCCGGGTAGAGTCGAACAGATGTGACCGAACCATGATCTGGGTCCGAGAAGCGTCGTCGCTGATGAAGCGAATCGGCGAATCGGCAGCCGAGGCTCTCAGTTGCGAAAAGAGCTGGTCGAGCTTCGCTTGATCTGAAGGGATCGCTTCATCGCGCTGCTCACTACCGCTGAACAGACGATTTGTCGTTACGACCAAATCGGCCACCGAGAGCGCGCGATCAATCCCCGGAAGCGTTTCGACGAAATGCTGCAACGCAACGATCATGTTGAGCGCGTCAGCTTGCCGAAATTCGTTGGAACGATCGCTGTTGACGATAATGCGAAAGCCGGCCGTGCCGCC
The DNA here is from genome assembly GCA_025054955.1 of Blastocatellia bacterium. Lineage (NCBI taxonomy): Bacteria > Pseudomonadati > Acidobacteriota > Blastocatellia > Blastocatellia bacterium. Next base: position 34,771 of record JANWZE010000057.1, read on the forward strand.
CAGATGCGCGTTGATTCGCTCAGCGCCAATGCGCTCAACAGATTCATTGGGATAAAACGACAGGTAATCCGTCTTGATACGCAGCCGGCCAATGCCGGCGACCGCCAGCAACGCCACACTAAAAGCAGCGACGTAGATCACCATCTGACGACGTGTCACAAATTGCCCGACGTGTTCCAACAAAAAGTCTATCGTGGTTCTGCCTGAGTGCTGGCCGACGCTTTTCGGAGGCGAAGGTTTGAGCAACACAAGCCACGCTGGGACCAACGTCAGCGTCACAATCATCACTACGCCGACGCCCAGAGATGCGTACATCCCCATCTGTTGCGTGCCGACAATCGTTGTGAAGGCCAGCGAGCCGAAACCAGCCATCGTGGTTGTCGCTGAAACGATCACCGGCGGACCGATGAAACGCAAGGCATGCAACACCATGGCGCGTTGTGTGGGCGCGGGTAAATTGCGCGTTGCCGCCAGCGCTGAGCGGTCGCACTGGGAGAGGTTATACTGATTGATCACATGGATCACATACGAGCTGCCGATGGCCATCAAAATCACAGGCAGCATCATGCTCACCAGCGTGAGCGACTCGCCCATCAGCGCCATCACGCCAAAGGTCCAGATCAAGCCGATGGCCACCGTCGCAAGCGGCATCACGACGCCGCGCCACGTGCGGAACGCAAAGTAAAACGTCAATAAAATGAGCGACACGGTGAGCGGCGCAAACTTCAATAAATCACCGTGAACATGCACGTCATTGCGATAGTCCATGTAGGGCAGACCAGCGAAATGAATCTGATCGTCCCTGAACTCGTTTTCGATAATTCGCTCGATTTCCGCCACTGCCTTCTTCTCAGCCTCACCGCCAGCGGCGGAGAAGAAGACGTTCAGTGCTACCATGCTTCGATCCGGCGAAACGAGATTGCCAACAATGAATCGGCTGCCTTCGATTTCCTGAGCAATTTCTTTCAGCTCATCTGCCGAAGCTGTGGCCGGAATCAGTGGACCGACGCGCAGGCTGTCATGAACATTGCGGGCGTGTTGAAGATCGGGCAGGCTGATGACCTGCTTGACGCCAGCCACGCGTTCGATGCGGCGCGTCAACAGGCGGACGCGCTCGATGACAGCCGGCACGAATACGTCGTCGGCCAGCAATGCCACAATCATCACCCGGTCATCGCCGAAGGTCTTCACCGCTTCTTGGTATTGAGTCAACGCCCGGTCGTGGCTGACCATCAACGCGTTCGGTGAATTATCGAGCGGGACGCCGCGCGTGACCAATTGATAAAAGAAAAAAGACGTGATCAGCAAAACGCCGGCTAGAACAGCGCGCGGGCGATTGACGATCGCCTGCCACACCTTGTCCAACACGCGACTCGGAAACTTCATGATGAAGGGCTAAGTATAGGCCACGACTCAACGGAAAAGACAGCCTGCGAACCACGCGGACCTCTGCGTCTCGGCAAGTTCAGTTTTCATCCTTCGTAGCGTGCTGGCGCTCATGAGCGATTCTTCCCGAAATTGACGCTATGACAGAAAAGAAATCAACCTGCAATCCCCATTCTGGGAGGAATCGCCGATGAGCAGCAACTCGCTGATGAGGTCGTTGGAAGGTCTCATCCTCGCCAACGCGGTGGCACGACGCCCTTGAGCCGATAATAGGGCACTGTTTGTCCGCGATGATGAGTCATGTGGTCGCGCGTGTACCAAAAGATTTTGCGTCGCGGGCGACTTCCTTCGGGGAATGCGACGACTTCATCAGCCTCTTCATCGGATAACTCACGGGCGACTTGGGCAACGTAATCAAGAGCGCGCTCTAGATAAGCGATGATCTGCGCCTTGGTTTTATACGCTGAGAGGTCATCATCGGGCGGCTTTTCACCTTTGACAAACCGGGCGATGTTCACGATGCTCGATTCAGCAATGTGCAGCATGTGCTCGGCAAATGATCGCAGTTCCGGCGTTGGCTTATAGTCATAATACTCTTCGGGCATCGCCTGAGCGAATTCCAGCGTGACTTGCTTGGACAATTCCCAATCAGGCAGAAAGTCGCGTCCAAATCGGGTATTGGGCTCTGCTCGGTGCGGCCCATCGGATTTACAGGCAATGGCAGCGACCACCGAAATGGCTGTCCCCACCAGTTCGCGGCGTGTGATTCGTGTGTTCGTATCCATGACCTTTATCTCTCCATCTGACGAGCTACTTCATTCACGATCCATTGCTCGTCGGGAAATTGCCCGGTCTCCGGTTTGCAATTTGGGTCATTGGCATTTGTTTCGGATTTCGTGCTCCGGATTTTTTGGAGTTTGTTCATTGGCATTTGTTTCGGATTTCGGATTTGGTGCTTCGGATTTCCCCGCAGGTGCTTCGGATTTCGGATTTGGTGCTTCGGATTTCCCCGCAGGTGCTTCGGATTTCCCCCGCAGAGGCTTGGAATTTTTGATTGTCGGTTCCTGCTATTGGCCGCTAAACTCGACAGCGCTGAGGGCGTTGACAACACCCCAACCGAGGAAACGGTCTGGCTGATTAGCTTGACTGGCTGTGCGACGCAGCGCATGGAGCACCTGCATTGGCGACCAATCAGGATGGGCGGCGCGAATCAACGCGGCGACACCGGCAATCAGCGGCGCTGAGAACGACGTCCCACTGACGGGTTGATACCCGCGCAGGTCAACACCCGCAGCCGCCACCACGCCCACGCCGAGCGCGACCACATCTGGCTTGATGCGTCCGTCAACGGTCGGGCCGACTGAGCTGAACCCAGCCCTGACGCCATTGAGATTGACCGCGCCAGCAGCAATCACGCCATCACCATCGGCGGGCGCAACTAGGGTATTGCGGGACGGGTGATCGCCATTGTTGCCTGCTGAATTCACGATGACGATGCCACGCTGCACGCCCATGACAGCCGCGCGCGTAATGGCTGCCGTCCGGCCATCCATATCCCGCCACGTATAGCTTCGGAACGGCGCGTCGAATTCCAGATAACCAACCGAGCTGCTGACAACGTCTACGCCCAGGCCTTCGGCCCACTCCAGCGCCGCGATCCAGTGATCTTCCTCGCGGGGCGTTTCACTGCCCGGATGGTTCTCGGTTTTGGCCAAGATGAATTCAGCGGCGAACGCCGGTCCAATCAATCGGCCTTCGGCAAAGCCGCCCAGCACGGATAAGACCGCCGTGCCGTGCTGTCCGAACCGTCCCATGTCTTTGCCGTCTGAGACATCCTCATCGCCGTTCACAAAATCGTACTTGGCGATGATTTTCATCTGTCTGAACGCTTCATGATCCAGGTTATTGAAGCCGGCATCAAACACACCGATGATGACCCCTTGCCCGTAATTGCCCAGTTGATGAACCGCCGGCACATTGATCTGTCGGAGTTGCGCTAGTGACGGGCCATAGTCGAATGGGAACGCTCCGCGCGGCTGAGCATGCTCGTCGTGAAGTTGCCTGCTCGGCTCAGCGATCAGCTCTGGCTTGCTCACGCGGTAGCGCGCCACCAGGTCAATCGCTTTGACGAAATCCAATGAGTGCATCCACGCAATCTGCTGCTTAGTCGCGCGAACGCTGATGGCGTTGAGCCACTTTGACTGGTGGCGAACCTGCCGAACAGCTCGCCGAATCGCTTCGACGTAGCTCGCTTCCAGTGGCACATCGGCCATATCAACCAGATGCTGAGGCGCGCGCACGGTCAGCCGACGCTGAACGACCTTCGGCGAAAGCGCGTGTCGGAGGGCGGCTAGCTTGGCGCCGGCCTGAGGACCTTTATCGGTGAAATAGACCCAGACGAGCAACGGCTCGTCATCTTGAGCCAGGTGGTAGGCATGCCACAGACGCAGACTGAATTTGTCTGGTTGGGCTGTATGTTCTCCGATCAACCATGTTGTGCACAGCAGGGTGAGCAATAGAAGCGTCAGTGTTCGTTTCATGGTCTTTGTTCCTTATCCTTCACCTTTACACAAGAGTTTGCTTTCTTTGCCAACGCGCCGACGGCCAACGAGCAAGGACTAATACCGATGGAGTTCCCGCGCGGCCTGCACAATGTCTTCCACCTGCGGTAGGATTTCGTTTTCCAGCGCCGGACAATACGCAACAAATGTATCTTCTGAGCCAATGCGTCGCACTGGTCCGTCCAGATACTCAAATAATTCGTCGGCAATGCGCGCGGCGATCTCCGCGCCAAAGCCCCACGAAATCATATCTTCATGAGCGACGATCACTTTGTTCGTTTTCTTCACCGATGCAGCAATGGCATCCCAATCATAAGGGTTCAACGTGCGCAGGTCCAGAATCTCGACATCAATGCCTTCTTCCTGGAGCTGCTTGGCCGCCACCACGGATCGTTGCACCAGCGCGCCGTAGGTGACGATGGTCAGATCAGTGCCCGGTCGCACAACGTTGGCCTTGCCGAAGGGGATCATGTAATTCGGACCCGGATACGGACTCTTGTTGTAGGTTTGCCGGTACAGATGCTTATGCTCGAGGAACAACACCGGGTCATCGCACCGAAGCGCTGTGCGCAACAGCCCGTTAGCGTCCAGCGCATTGGAAGGGATGACCACGTGTATGCCGGGTGTGTGCGTGAAGAGGACTTCGCCACACTGACTGTGATAGATCGCTCCGCCTTGCAAGTAACCGCCATAGCTGACGCGAATGACCATCGGGCATGACCAAGCATTATTGGAACGCCAGCGCATCACGGCAACTTCGTCGCGCAGTTGCATCATGGCCGGCCAGATATAATCAAAGAACTGAATTTCAGGCACCGGCTTGAGCCCGCGCAAGCTCATCCCCAACGCCCGTCCGATGATGCTGGCTTCGGCCAACGGCGTGTTGAACACACGATGGCTGCCAAACCGTCGTTGCAGATGGTGAGTGACCTTGAAGACGCCACCTTTGCCGGTAACCCGATCCAACACTTCCTCACGGCTACAATCGGCCACGTCTTCCCCAAACACGACGATTCGCGGATTGCGCGCCATTTCGTCACGCAAACACGCATTGATCAAATCCACCATCGTCTTCGGCTCGCCTTGCAGATTCGGCTCGGTTTGAAATGCCGCTGATCGAGGATCAACGTCAGGCGAATAGACATAGAGCTTGTATGAGCCTGATGCCGGTTTGGGCGCGGCCAACGCTTCATCGGCGGCTCGATTGACTTCCTCGTCAACGGATGCTTTGAGTTGTTGCAGCTCGTCCTCGGTCAGCAGTTTTTCGCGCAATAGAAATTCAGCGTACGTTTTAATTGGATCACGCCGCGCTTCTGCTTCACGTTCTTCGCTTGTCTTGTAGAGTCGTTCATCGTCCGAGAGCGAATGCGAATACGGGCGGATGACGTGAGCATGCACCAATGCCGGACCGTGCCGCTCACGAGCATAGCGCACCGCCTCCTTCATCGCGCTGTAGCTTTGCAGTGGATCGCACCCGTCAATTTCTTGCACGAACAAACCGGGGAAGCTTTGCACCAATCGGGAGATGCTGCCGCCGGCGGTTTGAACTTCGATGGGCACAGAGATGGCGTAGCCGTCATCCTGGATCAGATACACCACCGGCAGCTTCAAATTGCAAGCGGTGTTGAGCGATTCCCAAAACTCGCCTTGGCTGGTGGCGCCATCACCAGAAGAGACGTAGACAACTTCGTCATTGTGGAAGTGCTGCGCCCGATCTTCAATTTCCTCAATCACCGAATAGCGCCAGCCGGCTTCGGCGACGCCGACGGCTTGCAGATACTGTGTGCCCGTCGGACTGGAACGGGAGACAACATGAAGCCGACGGTAGCCCCAATGCGACGGCATTTGCCGACCACCTGAGCTGGGATCGGCCGCTGCGCCGACGGCTTGCAAAAACATCTCGGTGGGAGTCACGCCCAGCATCAGCATTAACGCGCGATCACGATAATAAGGCAAAAACCAATCATAGGCCGGTTTGAGCACCAGCCCAGCCGCGACTTGAACAGCCTCGTGGCCGGCGCCGCTGATCTGGAAGAAAATCCGCTGCTGCCGCTTCAACTGAATTTCTTTGTCATCAATGCGACGCGACAGGTAAATCGTTCGGTACAGCCCGACCAGCGTCTGCCGGTCAAGCCCATGATACTTTTCCACTGCGATTCTGGTTACCATACGGCCCCCGTGAACGATTGAATGAACGCAAACAACCGATCCTTAAGCCCAGCTCGACAAGCTCACAAACCGACTGCTTTGTGCCAACCCTGTCCTTGTCCGGGCGACCTATCTTAACATAAACCGCTGATCGTGGAGAATGGGCTCCAAGCCAGCGAGCGCATACCCGGCATGAGCATGTTGCATGCGAGCAGTCCACACTTCGGAGAACACCGACAAAACCGTGCAATCAGCCTCTTCATCGTCTCGGCGTTTCGAGAGAAACTGCTGGCACTGATAGGTCGAAACCAAGGGATCTGGCGCCTCATCGTCTCACCCACTCGGTTGATCACCGACTGGCCAACTGGTCGGTTATTTCAACTTGACAGCCGTGCCGCTGGCGCTGACCATGAGCATCGAGTTCGACTGACCGAGCACTTCGTAATCCAGATCAACGCCCACCACAGCGTCAGCGCCAAGCAGCGCCGCTTTCTGCTTCATTTCATCCAAAGCCAATTCCTTGGCCTTGACCAATTCTTGCTCATAAGCGGCTGACCGCCCACCAACGATGTCGCGAATGCCGGCGAATAAATCTCTGAAGATATTGGCGCCCATGATGGCTTCGCCGGAGACAATGCCCAGATAAGCGATGATCTGTCGCCCTTCAATCGAGGGAGTTGTTGTCACGATCATAGAACCTCCCGTCTGCATGATAAACAGCCAGCGATTATAGTGAAAACGGCGACCTCTTGTAGAGGCTTTCGGCAACTTCTTCTGCAAGGGCGGCGGATGACCGAACGTGAAGAGGCAATCGTTCGCCTGCGCGACTGGCAGCGTCATTGGCTCAACATGAATTGAGTGACAGCCTGAACGAACTCGCGTGGTTTCTCAATCTGCGGCACATGACCACACTCAGGAAACACGACCAGTTGCGAGCCGCTGATCTGCTGATGAATCCACCGGCCATGGCTCAACGGAATCAGCTCGTCGTTGGCTCCCCAGATGATCAATGTGGGTAACTGCACGCGATGCAAATTCCTTTCAAGCGTTGATAAATCCCACTGTCGAGCAACGGCTAAGGCTGCTCGTTGCCCATGACGCGTTCGGAGCGGACGATAGTAACTTTCCAGCCGTTCAGGCGTAGCCAGCGACTTATCATAGATGCTTCGCTGCAAGCCAGCTTGCACCAGCTCAGGCGTTGTCAACGCCAGCGCGCCCAGAATTGGACCGATGACCGGCTTGAGCAGCAGGGGCGGCACCAGGCCTGACTCCAAAGCCGCTTGATTGCTCGCGACGCTGTCCACCAAAATCAACCGCTCGACGCGGCTCGGCTCGTTCAGCGCGCAGAACAACGCCACCGCGCCGCCCATCGAATTGCCGCACAGCGCAGCGCGTTGAACGCCCAGTTGCTCCAACCACTTCATCACCAGCGCCGCTTGCGCCGGTATCGTGTAATCGCCAGCCGGTTTGTCGGAAAAACCAAATCCTTTCAAATCCACAGCCAGCACACGGAACCGTTCTGCCAGCGGCTCGAACACGGCGCTCCAATCCTGCGTGGACGCTCCGTAACCATGAATCAACACGAGCGCCGGTCCCGCGCCTTTCTCCTGATAGTGGAGCCTGATCTGATCCACACTGGCAAAATGACTGTAGGCTTGATGAGGGATCGGGGATGGAAGCTCTTCCAGTCGAATGTCAGCCGGTCGAACGAACCAGAAGATGGTTAGTACACCGGCTCCCACCAACAGTACGCCAACGACGAATTTGAATAATTTCTTCACTGCGGTTCGCGCTCCCAGATGGGGATGTCGTAGATAGTTCGCTCCGGCGGATTGCTATAGACCGCGTCGAGCAACTCATCCGGATTGGGCGGGCATTCAATCGCGCTGCGTTGCGCTTCTTGGCAGGCGGCTTCAACTTCGGCTTCGACTTCGGCTTCGATCCGCTGTAACACGGCAGCATTCCGCGCCGCCAGCTTCTTACCTTTGAGTCCGTCGCCCGCCTCGGCCAAATCCAGGTGGCTTTCGATCAGGTAAGTTTCGTACATGCCGATAGGGTCTCGCTTACCCCAGTAGGCAAACTCCTCCGGCGGAATGATACGTCGCGCGTCGCTCACATCGTGCGTGGCATGGCCGCCCATGCGGAACGTTTCGGCCACCAGCAGGTAGGGACGACCACCGCTGCGCACATGATCGGCAGCAATCTTGGTGGCGGCATAGACATCCAACACGTTATTGCCATCCATCGCCGCGCCCTCGAAGCCATACGCTTTGTGCAGCGCCATGAAATCGCCTTTGTGATGAACTTCCAGACGTGTGCCAAGAGCAATCTGATTATTCTGCACAATCACAATCAACGGCACATGAAAAGCCGCTGCGCAACACATGCCTTCGTGAAACGCGCCTGTCTTCGTGCCGCCGTCGCCAATCCAAGTCAGCGCCACGCGCGGTTGCCCTTTGTATTTGAAGCCGAGCGCAATGCCAGCGGCCACCGGCACCATATCGCCAATGTGACTGATCGGTGGGATGACGCCGTAGCGCACATCGCCCAGATGCACGTCCCGCCCACGCGAAGGCGAATCACCCGTGCCCAGATAGGTCTTGAAGATCGAAGACATTGGCATGCCCATCTCATGACAAGCGCCGCCGTTACGAATCATCGGGAGCACATAATCGTAGGGCTCAGTGCCTTCAAATCGCTCGCGATTGAGCGCATGCACCGCGCCGATGGTCACCGCTTCTTCGCCTGTGCCGAGCCACGCTTTACTGATGATACCCTGCTTCACCCAGCGAAACAGCGCAATCTCGTGCAACCGATGACGCAGCAATCCACGATACAAATCGAGCAGGGCGCGGACACTCAATTGCCGAATGATTTCCCACCGCTGAGGATGACGCCGAATCGTTTGGCGAAACTGCTTCATCACCTCCGGGTCAGGCGTCCAATTGACGTATTCGGGTGGATCATAAGCCGGATACCGTTTCATGACGGGCGAGATTATAACCAATGATCGCGCGAAGTGACGAGCGGCTCTCTATCAGTGGCCATTGTGACGGCTCACCTTTCAGACCGTGCTCGACACAATGAGGACTTCACAAACCTGCATCTGCCCGTGGAAGCCGTCTCGCAGCATTCACAAGCCAACGGCATTCAGTGAGGCCGGTCGGTCGCTCGACCGTCAGGGAGTGCATGTCATACCAATAGTCCAAAGACGAGCCATGTTCAGCAACACGGACTGAAGTTTGGCGTCTTGAAGTGAGCGACCTGCGAGCAGCGGCGGCGGCAGCCGCCCACCAGCGGGTAGCCAGACGTGCAACGTCTGGGAGGCCGTCATCCCCAATCCCTCGCGCCTTGAAGAGTCGCCAGCAGTGCTCCCATCGGGTCGGTCGTGCAACTGAACCGCTCGCCGCGAACACCCATGGCTTGGCGCGACGGCAGACGCGCCACGATTGTTTGGTCTGCTGCTGGTGACGTTGCACGCCTGGCTATCATCGTGTGGGCGTCCACACAGCGACACTGCTACAAACGCGCGTTGCTGCAACACTAAAACACCACACGTCAGCAGGCATCCACGCAGCGACGCCCCTACAAACCTGGTCTTTGCCTCCGCGATGGGTATAATCTGCCGCCGCAGGTTATGATCCCAGAACATCAAATTATCCACATCGGAGTGACCAAGCTGCGGCGCTATGTTCACAAGCTTCGGACACAGCCAGCGCGCGAGCAGCGGCATCAACAAGAGCACGTAGAAACGGTTGAGCAAATCTTCAGGCGGCTGGTTGTATTGACCACCAATCTGGCGCATCACATGGTGGGCCGATTGCGCTTGCCGGTGCCTGACGACTCGACAGAGGTCTTCCATGTGCTCGGACGAGCCGGTGTGCTCCCAACAGATTTAGCTGAACGATTATCTGGCGTCGCTTTGCTACGGGCAGAGCTGGCGCACGGTTACTGCCAGATTGAGAGCGAAAAGATTGATAGCTGGGTGCCACAGCGGCTTGATGATTTCCTTGCCTTCGCCGATTGCACAGCCAAAACGCTTTTGTCAGAATGATGAGCGGACGGGATATTGAACGCTCATGGACGCAGCTCAGCTCAGATCGTCAGCCGAACCGCTGGTCGTAATCGTGGGCCGGCCTAATGTCGGCAAATCCACGTTGTTTAATCGTCTGGTTGGCATGCGTCGCGCGATTGTCGGCGATGAGCCGGGCATTACACGCGACCGCATTCATGGCCATGCTGAGTGGAATGGCCGGACGTTTGAGGTCGTAGATACCGGCGGCATCATTCCCGATGAGGATGCTGAAATTCCGGCGGCGATCTTGCGGCAAGCTCGCGTGGCTATCGAAGCGGCGCAGGCAGTCTTGCTGATCGTTGACGTGCGCCAGGGTGTTACGCCCGTAGACCGCGAGCTGGCTCGGCTCTTGCACAAAATGGATCGGCCTGTCATTGTCATTGCCAACAAAGCCGACCACAGCGCCTTGCAGATGCAGGCCGAAGAATTCCGCCAGCTCGGCTTCGATCAGCTCTTCGCCATCTCGGCAGAACACGGAACTAATGTCGGGGATATGCTCGATGCCTTGATGGAGATTCTCCAGTTGACGAAACCGGCCGAGCCATCAGCCGTCCAACCCGAAATTAAATTGGCCATCATTGGTCGGCCCAATGTCGGCAAGTCTACCTTAGTGAATCAACTGTTGGGGGCCGAGCGTGTCATCGTCTCAGCCCAGCCAGGCACGACCCGCGACGCTGTGGATACAACCATGAGCATGGGTGATACGCGATTTCGCATCATTGATACGGCCGGCATCCGCCGGCGCTCGCGCGTCAATCTCAAGGCCGAGCAGATCGCTGTGATGATGGCCCGCCGTCACATCGAACGAGCCGATGTAGCCGTGCTTCTGATTGACGCCGTCGAGGGCGTGACCACGCATGACGCGCGCATCGCCGGATTCACGCAAGCAGCCGGCAAGTCACTGATCATTGCTGTCAACAAATGGGACCTGGTTGAAAAGAAATCAGAGGCGGCTGCCGCTTTTGAATCGGCCATCCGCGCGCGGTTGAAGTTCCTTGAGTACGCTCCGATTCTGTTTATCTCAGCGCTCTCTGGTCAACGCACCAACAAGGTACTGGAGCTGGCTACCAAAGCTTACGCGGCACGGCATCAGCGTATCAGCACCGCTGAGTTGAATCGGTTTTTCCTGCGCTATTTGAAGGAGCCGCGCGTGTTGCCCGAAAGTTTCAAGATCAACTACATCACACAGGCGGCGGTTGATCCACCGACGTTCGTCATTTTCACCAACAGCCGCAGGCAAAGACTGCCGCTTTCTTTGGAACGCTATGTGATCAACCGCTTGCGTGAGGCTTATGAATTCTTCGCCACGCCGATTTGCGTCAAACATCGGCCCAAGACGACAACCTAGCATGACGCCGTGTTGCTTGAGCTTCAGGTATAGCTGCTCGGCAGGTTTTTCGACCGGCGCCATGAAGGCTACATCAACAGGGTTATACCAATCGCCGAGGGAAAGAGCACGTTCAATGGAGCTAAAGGGAGCCAAAAAGCACGGCGGGACCTGAACTGACTGAGCGGCAATCTGCAATCTTCACTCGGCATTGACGCCGCAGCGGCAACCGCCCACGCTAGGGTAGCCGGTCGTGCAGCGTCCGGCTATCATCGTGTGGGCGTCCACACAACGACGCCCCTACAAACGCGCGTCACCGCAACACAAAACACCACACGTCAGTGGGCAGTCCCACAGCGACGCCCTTACAAAGAACGTGCTCTTTCCCTCCGACTTGGTATGAGATTAAGTAACCCTCAGGTCAAATTCAATGAGCAGCGGAGGTCTATAGACTCACACAGGAGCGTGCTAAAATGGCATGGCTGATTCGATAGCCCTGAAGTGGAGGAAGCAGATGGCTGTGGAAATCGCGCCACGAATTACGGTAGATAAGAAAGTTCGCTTTGGACGCCCGGTGATTAAAGGCACTCGCGTCCCGGTCACCGTTGTCCTGGAGGAGTTGGCTGCCGGACTGTCCACCGACGAGATTGTCAACGAGTATGGCATCACGCCCGAAGACGTGCAGGCCGTTCTGCGATACGCAGCGAAGGTCGTCGGCGAAGAAGAGATCCACCAGCAATTGCCGGTTGAAGGTAGAGAGAGGCAACTCTGAAGAGTGTGAAAAGAAGAGAGAGGTTTAAGACACAGTCACACTGAGCCGCTCACGGGCTCACCGATGAGTTGGATTGTGGGGTGTATCTGCTTGGTATCGCCTCCTTGACGGGCGTCGGTGGGACGCTGTCGGGCTGAGATGGTTCAAAAACGGCCGCCTCTGACTGGCCCCGGGCGCGGGCCCGTCGGCATCACGACTGGCACCCTCATCGGCCAGATAGGTTAACAACGGGTCCGGCCAACTCTCCACCAACACCAGTCGCATGGTGGCCCGCAGGGCATTCCACAACTGGCGGCGCGAGTCCTGCGCCCGGCACTGCTGATAGGGGCGGTCGCCCATCTCCAAGATGGCATGAGCCACGAACGCCACTAGAGTAAGCAGGTAAAAGACCATCCTCAAGGTCTGCTGCCCATGCCCATAGTTGTGCTCCAACTGATAGCCGTGGTTCTTATGCACCTTGAACTGCTCGTTTTCGATCTTCCATTTGGAGCGCCCAATCTGCACGATCACCGCCACATTCCCTTGCTCCACCTCCGGCTCGGTGACCCAGCTATTGTGGTACACCACCTTCCCCGGTTGGTTCGTTTCCCACACCTGGACGAACGTGACCCAGGTGGCGAGCGCCGCCGACAGCGACACCTGCCGCCCGATCCGGTCTTGGACATATCGCCCCTGGCAGGCGGGCCCCTGGTGCCACGAGCCGTGCGCCGCGCCGCCGGCCCGCTCCACCACCTGTAACACACTCAAACAGGTGTTGGTGCAACGCCGGTTTGGCCACCAGCACAAACGGCAGACGGTTCTCCCTCAACTGTTGCCCAGCCGGCTCGTGGGCCTACAGGTCATCTCCATTAGCCGGGCCTTCATCTGCCGATGCTTCAGCCGAAAGCGCTCAATCAGCCGCTTCCCGGCATTGATCTCGCCGTCCTGTTTCATCTTGCCATCGCTGTTGTGCCCCGCTTCCACATCGGTGGGCAACACCCGATGTGATCCAGCCCGCACCAGCGTCGCTCTCACCACCGTGTGGCTGTAATGCACCGTCCCCCTGGGCGTCGGTCCGCCGCAACCAGCCGGCACATTCAATCGTTCTCCAGTGAAAGTACTCACGGCCATCCAACACCACCGTGGAGTCATCGCCCTGCTGTTGCCCACTCGGCACTTGAATCTTGAACTGATGCGCCCAACCCGCCCGTCGCACCCCTTCAACCAACTCCGGCCGCAGCCGACGCACCGGCTGCTGCCGGCACCCCATCCAAAATCTCCCGCATCTGGGTCTCCGATAGCACATCCTTGACCTTGAAGATGGTCGCCCGATTACACCGCTCCCGCTCCTGCTTCATCACCCGCTGAAACGGCAATGGGATGTTGGAAGAACCTCAGGGCAAACCCACTCATCAACGTCTCGTGCCACACGTAATCAACCAACCGCTCTGCCCGCGGGTCAGAAATCTGGGCGAAGGCGTCTGACCGTCGGCCAATCATCCCGTCCAAGCTCATGCTCTTGAGTGGTCGCCTAGGCCCCAGCGTGTATCCAAGCGCAAAAACTCTGGCTACCTCCCAGCCTATTTTTCGGGGTTTACAGCTCTACTGGGAATTGCTGCCCGCAATTGGTATCACTTGACGGTTGGCGGGATATTCGTTAGAGTCCCTCAAGGCAGAAAGGGAGCAAAGAGGAGAGATTGGGTAAGGGGGAGATCCTGATTGCGATGAAGATTGACCGCTGGAAGAAAGCGGCTCTCTGGCGACCAAAGACGAGTTACCCGGATAGGTGGCGCAGGGACGCACGGTCGTGGAGGCAATGGAGATCGCCCAAGATGTGGCACGGAAACGGACTGAGTCGGGCGTCCAACACGGGGGTTCGGGACCCACAGAAATGACGAGATGAGTGGATCGGGTTGTGTTAAAAAGAAAACCGGAGCGGAGCTAGCCCGACCGCCCCGGGGACTTCGAGGGCTAGGAAGGACTGTCCATGGAAATACCCAGAAAGATCGTTTTGGATGAAAGCAACAAGCCTATAGCAGTGCAAATTGACATAGAGACGTTTGCCAAGATAGAACAGGCGCTAGAGGATTATGCCCTCGGTCAGTTGATTGCTGAGGTGGAGGCAGACGAATCACTTGATCTTGAGGCGGCAAAGGCGTATTACGAACAGTTGCCTGAAGAAGAATAATGTGGCGCGTCACCTATAAGAAAGTGTTTTTGCAAGAAATGAAAAAGCTGCCGAAGGATATCCGAGACAAGGTAGAGGAATTTGCGTTTGCCACCCTTCCTACGATAGGCAACTCTCTCGCTCTACCTGAGATCAGGAAACTCACGGGATATCGAGAGTAGTATAGAGTCCGGGTGGGTGACTATCGCATTGGTCTGCGGATTGACCAACAGGCACAGGTAGTAGAATGTTGTCGTGTCAAGCATCGGAGAGATATCTATCGCTTCTTTCCATAACAAAAGACATCATCAGGCGGTGCAACAAGACGTTCTTTTGGGGGATTTCCCGTGTCTGAGAATAGCTTTAGCGAAGCGGAACTCAAATTTGCCTACAAGCATTCATCCAATTGACAAAGAAACGATGCGCTGGCTGCGGCAATTTCCACTAGTGGCGATCACTAACTACAAAAAAGCTTCGGCTCTGCTCCGGCGGTTGACCGAAGTCCGAAATCAGAAAGCCCCCATTCCACACTCCGCCACAGTCGGTATCACTTGACGGTTGGCGGGACATTCGTTAGAGTCCCTCAAAACTGAAAGGCAGCAAAGAGGAGAGTTTGGGCGAGGGTGGAGATTCTGATTGCGATGAAGATGAACCGCTGAAAGAAGGCGGCTCTCTGGCGACCAAAGACGAGCTACCCGGATAGGTGGCGCAGGAACGCACGGTCGTGGAGGCAATGGAGATCGCCCAAGACGTGACGCGCAAACTGTAACAAGCGATGTTATATTGTGGAGGAGGTCAAGCGATTGATGGAGAAGAAGCATGAGACATCGTCAGAGATCATTAATTCAATGGAGCGACTCCATAGGGAACCAGACATCTTCCTGAGAGTAATCGTTCCAAATTTAGTGCTTGAGGGAGAGAGGTTCCTCTGGCAAGCTGTAATACTTTTAAGGAAAATGCTTGCCGGAGGAAGCCAAATGCAGCGATATATTATTCCCATTGTAAAGGAAGAAGCGCAAGTGGATCGGCGATGTCCCACCTGTCAGAGAGCGAGCGGGCATATCCATCAGCGAGAGGAGCGAGGGGTGGTGGA
>JANWZE010000058.1 GCA_025054955.1 Blastocatellia bacterium
GGCCGAATTCTTCTAAGTGCCACACTTCCATTGACTTAAGTCCTTGTGATAACCCCCCTTGGTTTCGCCGATGCGAAACACGTAGGGAAAGACTCGCAATTAAATTGTCAAAGATCAAAAAGGTGGCTCATTTATACAACAACTGCCCGATGATGGCAACCCCCCATGCATTTTTTTGTGAAGGTCAACGTAGCTCACACAGATTGCGGGAGGTGGATTGATAGATTCAGGTTGACCGGCGGCTATGAGCAAGTGAGCTGGCGGATTCAAAGGCGAGTGGTATCACGCAGCAGGGTGATTGGCGTCGGGCCATGGCTGAGGCGGTTCATCGGGCAGTTCTTCTTCTGTGACGACCTGTTTGAAGATTCGCATGCCTCTGGCCTGATAATTTTTCAGCGCGGCCGGATGATCCAGTGTGCACGTATGCACCCACACGCGAGCAGCGCCCATTTGCCATGCGCGTTCGATAGCGGCTGTCAGCAGCCAGCCGCCGATGCCTTTACCGACGAAGGCAGGGAGCAATCCGAAGTAAGCGATTTGGACATTGCCGTCGGCTTGCGCTTCGAGTTCAAAGTAGCCGGCCGGTGTGCCGTCAACGTATGCCACCCAGGTTTCCAATTCGGCTCGATTCAGGTATTGCATCCATTGGTCGTAGGTCCAGTTCAGCCGATTGATCCAGTACCAACGCGCGCCCACTGCTGTGTAGAGGAAGCGATTGAATTCTGGGCAGGGGATTTTCGCTTGCATCAGGAGGAGGTTGGGGAGTTGCGCCTTGGCGGGACGCAGTGCCGAGCGGTCGGTCATTTCCAGGTGATAGGTGATTACTTCTCTGCGCATATCACAGGTGATCGGTTATCAAGCTGGGTGGAGTTGCTGCATCAAGACGCTCAATGTGTCGCGCAAGCCCTGTTCGAGCGGTCGCACGGTGAAGCCGAGTTCGCGTTGGGCCTTTTCATTACTGGCAATGTAAGTGACGCCGGCGGCGACGCGCAAACTTTCGGGATGATAGATCGTTGGCAAGGGCAGCACGTAGCTAATCGGTTCCATCAGTTTTGACATCAGGCGCAGCATAGCCGGACTGACGTGCAAGCGGGGCGCTCTGACGCCGGTGATTTTTTCAGCTAGCTGGAAGACTTCGATCATGGTGTGGGGCGGACCGCTGAGGATGTAGCTTTGACCGGGTTGCCCCTTTTCCATAGCCAGCAGGTGGCCCCGCGCGACGTCTTCAACATGGGCCCAGCAAAACATTGTGCCGCGCGGCAGCATGGGCAGGCGGCGACGCAGGTAGAGCTTAAAGGTTTTGGCCATCGCGCTGTTGTCACCTGGCCCGTAGACCACGCTTGGTTGAACGATGACCAGTGGCAAGCCGGCTCTGATCATCGGCTCGGCCACCTGGTAATGCGCCAGCCACTTGGTTCGATCATATTCACTCAGATGTGGGCCCTCATAGCGATAGGATTCATCCACCAGCCGGCCGCGCGTATCAGAGAAGACGGCAATGGTGCTCGTGTAGACGCCTTTGTTGATGCCCAGTTCCTGCATCAGTTGCAACACATTGCGTGTGCCTTGAACGTTGATTTGTTCGGCCAAGCTGCGATCTCTGACGCCGACCTGGTACCAGGCCGCCAGGTGAAACACGCCATCCACGCCGGTCATTGCGGCTCGCATGCTGGCTTTGTCGGTGATGTCGCCGGTGACCAGCTTGATGCCAAGCGCGGCCAGATGCGCGGCACGCTGCGGCGCGCGCACCAGCGCCACCACGTCATGGCCTGATTCGACTAATTGCCGGACAAGAACGCCGCCGATGAAGCCGGTGGCGCCAGTGACAAAGTATCTCATCGAAATGGCTCCTCATTGATTGCGTCAAAGTGGCTAAGTAGGTGGACAAAAGTTCTGGGACATGTCGGGGGACGAGACGTTTTGGCGTGCGGTGACGTGTCACCGCTTTCCGCCCAGAGCTGCGATACGTCGCAGCAGTCCAAAAAACGCCCCGAACTTTTGTCACGTTACTTAGCAAGTTGCATCAGTGGACAGCGCATGCTTGGATGCCTGCTTCATGTGATGAGCTCCTTGTTAGCCGGTGATCGAAGCGACAATGATCATGGCAATGCCAATCATCACCGAGGCGATCACAATGGCCAGTGCGATGTTTTGATCTTCTTCAATCTCTTTGCGAATAGAAAACGGCGCCACTTTGTCCATGAGAAGAAATGCAAGAGCAAACAAAGCCCAGCCGATCACCGTGTACACCACCACATTGAGGATCGCTTCAAGCAGCGGCAGAACCAGTAACACCATAGAGACCTCCTTGTAGCTCGTTGGTCTTCGCGCCGCTCACGTCAGCACGCGCAGATAACTCCAACCGCCGGTCATCAAATCTTCCTCTGATAAGCCGTCATCAGGGCTGCCGGGAATGACAAAAACCGCGTCGGCCAAAATGGTTTCAGGGTTCAGGTACAACAATCCATTGACTAACTGAGCAATCGTTTCGCTGCGCCAGAAGAGTGATTCGTCTTCGATTTCTGCCGGCGGATACGGTTCACTCAACAACAACGCAATCGTCACGGCCACATAGTCTTTGTCGTGTGAGAGCCGAAACATGCCGTCCACCGTCTGATCAATTTCTTCGTGTTCGGTGGCCATCATGGCGGAGAGTTCAGCCGTCCATGAATCAAATTCAGCTTCGGCTTGATCGCGTCCGGCGATGTAATCCCAGAAGACTTGATGCCAGTATGGTCGTTGTTCGAGGAGCAGTGCGACCAGTCGTTTGATGTAGCGTCGCTTGGCCGCTACGTCCTGTTGTGCTCCGTCTGGGTCGTTAATGACGGCGGCCAAACGGGCGCGCAGCGTGTCTTCGCCAAACGCTTTGATGATCAGTTGCAGTCCGAAGAAATAGATGGCGTCCTCCTGGCTTTGGAAAAGACTTTTGAGCCATGATCGTCGTGTCATCATGAATGCTGACTTCAATAGTCTTTGGTCGCTGGTCTGTCGTTTCTCCAGCCATCATCCGCCGAAGCGGCTGCTGCTGCGTCCGAACGAGCCAGAGCGGCCTGCACGGCTTGAGCCGAGCCGCGAAAAGAATCCTCGACCACCGGATGCGTAGTAACCCGACCGCCCGGCGCGCGTGCCGACCACCTGGCCGGAGGAAGAAACACGCACCGTTGTGCGCCCGAATCCGCTTGGTTTACTGCGACCGACGCCGGTGGCAACGCTGCCGACGCGCGCGCCGGTAAACATCGTTGGACGCGGGCGCGGCGCGTAGCGTGGGGGCGACACTGTTGGTTGAACCGTAGTCGGCGGCGGCGTGCGCCACCGCGTGTACTGCGGATAGGTGCGCGTGTAGTACGGCGTGGGCAGCCAAATGGGATAGGCATGGAAGAAGTAGTGATGGGTCGCTTCACTGCCGCCATAGTAATACCGTCGTTGCGATGCGCCCTCAACAACTTCATCCACTGGTTGAAAATCACTGAGCGGCAGAATCATCATGTTCAGCCCTTTGTTTTTGTAGTCCACGAAATCTTCGTTCAGGTCATCGAGTTCATCGCTCCGCGTGCGGTCGGGCATGATGTAGATCACGTTTTTGATGCCTCGTTCTCGGAGCTTTTCAGCCGACGGCAGTTTGGCCAAGTAGCGATTGTCAAATTGGGTATCAGCGTCGCTGTAGGGAGCCAATCGGTTGGAATCGAGCAGAAAAACGGGCGGCGCCGTTGCTGAGACTCGCGCTTGTTTCTCCTGAATTTCTCCAGCATAGTACAACATCGCTGCCAACGTTTCGTGCGATGGCGTGACACCGAGTGGATGCGGGAAATTATCGAACTGCGTAACGAGTTGTCCGTGTTCAGCCAGGCCGGCGCCGAGCGCGAGCGTCTGGCGTCCCGGCATATCTACGATGAACGCCGTTTCACCGGGATTCTGTGCGTTCGCCAAAAAGTCTTGCGCCAGCGTTTGACCGCGCTCATAAGCTTCTTTCATATCCGGCGTGAAGATTGGCGACAGTTGTTGACTGAGCGATGATTGGCCGAGCGACTGAATCAACGTTGGAACGAAGTAAGGCAGCCAGGTTGGGTGCGGCGGCTGATAGGCTTGCAACATGGCCGTTGGAGCTAAGTATTTTCTCCACGCAGAGGAGTGTTGTGAGTCAACCGACTGCGTGCCTGTTAAGGTCAGCTTTTTATCTTCAGAGCCGATGTTCCATCCGTGTTTCTGTTGCAGCGCCAGTGAATCTTCGTCAATATCCGTTGTGTCATCGGACAATAACCATGCGATCGCGCCGAGACCGACGGCGGCGCCGATGGTGCCGATGATGAAAGTTCGCCGCGATGCGCGCCACCATGACTGCGGCTCCTCGGAGCGATACTGAAGCGGCTCCCGGCGGTGCACGCGTCCGATGCTTGTTTTGCGTCGTTCACCGAGTTGATCGCTCATAGGATTCACCTTTAACGAGCAACGAAGGTTGGAACGGTCAACGCCGTGTATTGTGTGCTTTGAGGTGACAGCCGGGTGAAGAACCCGCTGGCCGTCCCGCCTATGAGGAACACGCCATAATTGGTTAGACGCCCCATCGGGTCTGGCTGAGCGTGAAAGAAGCGTTGCGCCACGAATCGTTCAGGCAGGGCGTGGTCAATTGTTTTCTGCCAGAGTTCATCGCTGACAAAGGGTCCGCAGATGGTTTCTTCGCCTTCGCATCCGTAATCGCTTTTGAGCACCCACTGCGTGCGCTCAGCGCGGAGGCGATCCGGCGAGAGACTGCTCATGCGATAGGTCTGGGGGATGTACTGACGAATCCAATGTTGTGATCGGCGCGAAAAACGGTGCTGCTCTTCCCAGAAAAAAGCCAGCGATAACTTGTTTTGCGTGATCACTGCGCCAAATGGATTGACAATCGTCACCTCGCCGCAGATGTCGGCTGTGAGCAACGCGCGCAGTGGCTCGTCCAACGGATCAGGATCAAGGTAATCGGGCGCATCATCCCAAACGGGCAGGCGCTCGCCCCACCAATCAGTTTTATAGTGGCGAATCACCAAATCAACCGGCTCGCCCAGCACTGCAATGCCGCGTCGCGTTCGATGGACATTGTACGGCGAGCCATGCACAACCGCGATGCCCGACGCTTCCAACCACTGCGTGAACAACGTAATCATGCCCAGGTCTTCGGTCAATTCAGTTGGATAAATGATGCCAACCGAGGTGAGCGGTTTGTCAGTGCGTTTGGCATGACTCTCGCGCAACATCGCGATAAACCGCCTTTCCAGACCTGCGTTCGGATCATCAACGTCACCATGACGGGGCTGTAACAACTGATTGAGGATGACCGCTTCAGGCTGACCCGATGGCGTGTCGCTGTTCAACTCGCAGCAGGCAATCCGACCATCCTGACACAGAAACAAATCGGCGCGGGCTATGCCGTGCCACAATCCACCGGCGGCTTGCCACATGGCATACTGACACGGCGTTAAATGATAAAACTCGGTGAGCAACGTTGGCTCATCGAGCAAAATGCGCACGAGTTCTTCATGCAGATACGCGACCCGTTCGGCGGCTACGGCCAGGCTGTTGGCGAGACGAGGGCTCAGCACCACGCCTTCCAGACCGAATCGCTCAACCCCGTCAAACCAGGGGTCAGAGAGCACGCCGGTCTCGTAAATAGTGCGGGCAAACGTTGTATAGTCAACCAACGGACCGCTCGATGAACTCTTGCTTGGCTCTCTCACAACAACTCTTGGCTCCCCGCCTGACCGCTATACGGTCGCTTTGTGAATCTGCCGCTTATAGCGGTGAATCTGTCGCCGGATCAACTTAAGCTGTTTGTGATCATGCGCCATCAACGCTTCGTCGCGCTTCTTTTTGAGTTCTCGAATCCGCGCTTTGATTTCAGCTTTGTTGACGCCGACGACCTGATGATGCACATGCATGTCAATGTGCAATGCCGTGCACAGCGCCTTCAGCAGGTGATCTTTGTTCAGTTGTGTGTATCCTCTGACGGCTTCGTGATCCACGCCGGCGGCAATGTCACGAAGCTCGGCCAACGTTTTCTTCTTGAGTTCTTCGTAGGTGTACGCCATGGCTGTGTTCCTCCAGTTGAAAACATGAGCCACCGCAACGAGTCAATTTAACCGCTCCTCTCGTCTGTGCGTGATTTCATAGCCTAATGGGTTTGATGACGGTTGGTCAATACGCTGCATGGTTAAGAACAAACCGGCTCCGCTGGCAACAATCGCCGCTGAGGGCAACAGACGGCACAAAGGGGGCAGGAGGTTCTCGGTAGATTTTGTGATCTCAGTGGCTCCGTTTTCATCCGTCGTGGTGGCTCCGTTTTCATCCGTCGTGGCGTGTGAGCATCCTGCAAGCTGTTCGTCAAGCGAGATTCTTCCGATAGATGACAAAGTTTCTGGTTACCTTTCCGCCCAATTTTTCAGCCGTTCGACGCGACGGCCAGTTATCATCGAGCACAATCGTATAGCTGGCCGTAGTGTAGCCGCGCTCAATCATGGCTCGGTAGCTCTGGGCGGCCAGCGCCAGGTTGATCCCGCGACCGCGATAGGCTTGTCTGACACCGATAATCAGCAAGACGCCATGATCAATGGCGCTGAGCGCCTGCTGAAATTCCTCAGCGTGTTGCTCAAGCGACATGCCTCTCATGCGATGAACTGCCTGATTCAAATCGGGCAGGGCGTAGACAGCGCCGACGGTTTGTCCGTCCAGCTCGGCAAACACGATGAAATCCGCCACGAGAAAATCCTTCAATCCACCTATCAGCCCGTGCACCATCGCCGCGCTCAATGGGTGCATGCCCCAGTGCGCCGAGAAGGTGTCGTTAAACACATCGGTGAAAATTGCCGTCTCATGCTCCATGTGATCGAAGTTGAACGAGCGAAGCCGCACGCCATCACGTGAGACGCGCTCAACCATCTCGTGATACAGCGCCGCCAGCGCCGGCGTGAATTCAATTTGATACTGCACAGCGCCGCGCTCAGTCTGAAAGCCAGCGTTCTTGACGTAGCTGTGATAATAGGCCGGATTGTAGGTATGGAAGACCGTTGGAACGGCTTCATAGGCATCAATCGTCAACGGGGTTTGCCAGCCCATCAACATTGAGAGTCGAACGGCTTGACAACCCCGTTCGCCAAGCCACCGAAACGCTACCTGCATCACTGCCTGCACCGCTTCATCTTGAGCGGGCATTGCTTCAAAAAACAAGATGTGTCCCAGATGCTCGCGATGATGACGATTGTAACCTTGCTCAACGACAGCCGTGAGCGCCGCCAAGACCTTGTCGCGTTGCTCGACCCAGAATGCTTGAACCTCTGCTTCAGCCGTATGAGGTAATTGTTGACTGAGCAAACTCACGAGGTAGTCCGGATCAGTCGGCGTCCAGTAGGGATTGTCGCGATAGACGTCAAAACCGAATGTGGCGTAATGTTGAAATTCCTCGACGGTGCGCAGCGCATGAACACGCATGACAGCCTCCGGCTAGTGCGGTATTTCTGAGAAATCAATGTTGAGGATCGGATACAGCTTCCAATCCTTGTAATCATAGTGCCACCATTCATGTTCGTAGACGGTGAATCCTTCGGATTCCATCGCCGCGCGCAACAGATCACGCAGACGACGCGCTTTGGCTGTGCCACCTTGATAATTGATGTGCGAGCGTTCGGTCATCTCGTCGTACGCGCTGGGCATCTGCACCTGCTTTCCTGTTTTCAACTCAAACAGGGAGAGATCAACGGCGCAACCGCGATTGTGGCGTGAGCCTTCAGCCGGATTAGCCACGAAATGCTTTTTGTCATCAGGCGTCTCATCCCAGAAGAGCTTGGTCACCGACCATGGCCGATAGCCGTCGAAGATGACCAGCCCATAGCCTTTTTTCCGCAGCTTGCGATGGACGCGCACCAGCGCTTCGGCAGCCGGCCGTTGAAGAAAGGCGCGAGCTTGCTTATACACCGGACGACCGAGGAAATTGTTAGCCGTCGCATAGCGAATATCCAGCCGCAGCGTTCGATCTAGCTTGATCAGTTCCACCAGCTCAGGTTGGCGAAACTCACCTTGCTCGCGCGGCGGTTCCTGCGCCAAACACACCGGCGGCAGCGTCAACAAAAGAACAAACCAGATGATAATGAACAGGCGTCGCTGATTCTTCATAATCACCTCATTGCGTCATTCCAATTGCGGAGGGCAAGACCATGTTGATGGAGCGGTTTCCTTATGAATGTAGCCGGGCTTTTCAAAGCCAAGGGCATAAGAGCGTTTTTCAATTGCATTTAGCCTGGTTGCCCCGCATCTTATTGCGGGCTGATGCACGCTGCAAGCGCGCCCTAGCATAAACTCATTCACAAATCGCTCCAAGCTCGTGGAGTTTGGATAGAACGCGGATGAAGCGGATGCGGCGGATTTTCGCGGATTGATCCGTGTTGATCAGCCCAATCCGTGTCATCCGTGTTCCATCAGCTTGTTCACTTCGAGCGATTTTCAATTGCATTTAGCCTGGTTACCCCGCATCTTGTTGCGGGCTGATGCACGCTGCAAGCGCGCCCCAGCGTAAACTCATTCACAAATCGCTCTAAGTGAGCACGGGTTTTGGAGTGCGGTGACGTGTCACCGCTTTCAAAAGCTGCGCCGCGTCGCAGCACTCCAAAGACGGTCGCATGGCGCTCTCTTGACGCAGCATTGCTGGAAATTCATGACATTGGAATTTGGCTTTTTTCAAGCCGGTGGCCGCAGCAGGAGGACCTGCACGGACGCGCCCGCCGGCAAGCTTTCCACGTCCGCCGGAATTTCCAACAGGCCGTGCGCCCGGAGCACCGACGAGAGGCGACTGGCGCCGCCGGGCAACTTGAAGACGCGCCAGCCATCACCATCTGGCTCCAAGCGAACGCGAATGAATTGAACAGCTCCGCCAGCCGATTTGATCGGTTCGGCCAAGCGACCTTCAACATAGACTGCCGGTTCTGACGGCAAGCCCCAGTAACGTTCCAGCATTGGCTTGAGAAACAGACGAAGACTAATCCAAACAGCCACCGGATAGCCCGGCAGTCCGATGACCGGCTTGTGGCCGATACATCCAAGCAGCAGCGGATGACCCGGATGATACGCCACACCATGTACAATGACACGCCCTACATCAGCGACCACCGTTGGCGTCAAATCATCGCGTCCCATTGAAGTGCCGCCGCCGACAAGCACCAGATCGAATCGCGCGACGGCCTCCAGCAGCGCCGATTTCAATTCAGCCTGATCGTTAGAGACGCGCGCGCCAACGTCCACTTCAGCGCCCCAGCACGTGAGATACCCCGTCACGATGCTTGAATTGGTCTCAGCAATTTGGCCTGGTTGCAACTCTTCTTCTGGAGGCGCTAACTCTGAACCGGTCGGGATATAGAGCGCGCGCGGTCGTCGTTTGACCCAAACTGAATAAACCGCGCCGCTGAGCAACGCCGCGATGGCTTCCGGTGTGATCCGGTAATGAGCCGGCACAATCGTTTCCTCATCCTGAAAATCTTCGCCGACAGCGCGCACGTTTTTGCCGGCCACCGCCGGTTGAGAGATTTGAACGACGCCGGCTTCCAGCTCGGTGACCTGTTCGACCATGATGACGGCATCGAATGGTTCGCTGATCGGATCGCCCGTGTTGACCCAAGCAAAATCCTTTGGCGCCCGTAGCGTCAGGGGTGACGATTGACTCGCCGCGCGCGTTTGCTCAGCGCAAACAGCGATGCCATCCATCGCCGCGCTCCGATAGTGTGGAACCGCTCTCGCGGCGCGATGCGGGCGACTGGTGACGCGCCCCAACGCTTGGCGCACCGGGATCAATTCTTCCTGAGTGGCGAAAAAGCCAAGCTCCTCCACCGCGTCAAAAAAGAGTCGCTGCGCTTCAACGAGCGGCGTCAACTGGATGTGACGTCGGCGACTGCTCACAGCTCACCTCCGGCCTCGTGCCAACTACGGAGAGAAAGACCACGTTCATGAAGCCAAAAAGCATGGCGGCACATGAACTGACTGAGCGCGAATATGCGATCTTCGCTTGGCATTTGGTATCACAAATAGCCTTTTGCTTTGAGCAATTCAGCGTTGAGGATGGCCGCGCCGGCTGCCCCCCGGATCGTGTTATGGCTCAGAACCAAAAACTTATAATCCAGGACCGGACACTTTCTGACCCGACCGACAACCGTTGCCATCCCGTTGCCGGCGTCGCGATCGAGGCGGGGCTGCGGACGATCATTCTCCTGCCGCAGAATGATGGGAGCGGACGGGGCGCTGGGTAACGCCCACTGGGCCAGCGGCGACGTGAATGAACGAAACGCTTCGATCACTTCGGCCTCATCAGCCGGTCGGTTCAACTTGACGGAGACTGTCTCCAGATGACCATCGCTCACGTTGACGCGATTGCACTGGGCGCTGACGCGAATCGGCGCGTCAATGAAGGCGTTCTGCTCAAGGCGGCCGAGCAGCTTTCGCGTCTCGGCTTCGACTTTTTCTTCTTCGTGATGGATGTATGGGACGATGTTATCAATGATGTCGAGCGAAGCGACGCCTGGATAACCGGCGCCCGAAAGCGCTTGCATGGACGTCATCATGACGGCTTGCACGCCGAACCGGCGATGCAGCGGCGCCAGCGCCATCACCAACCCGATCGTCGTGCAGTTTGGATTCGTGACGATGAACCCGCGCGTGTACCCGCGACGCCGTCGCTGCTCGGCAATGATGTCGAGGTGCTCAGCATTAACTTCAGGGATTAACAACGGCACATCGGCATCCATTCGATGAGCGCTTGCATTGCTGATGACCGGATAGCCGGCCTGTGCAAACGCTTGTTCAATCGGTCCGGCCACGTCTGTCGGCAAACTGGAAAGAACAAAGTCACACTCCAGATTCGGCTCAGGCGGCTTGACGATCAATCCCTTCACGCATTCGGGCATCGGCTGAGGCAGCTTCCACGCGCACGCGCGCTCATAGGGCTGACCGACCGAGCGGTCTGACGCTGCGAGCTCGCTCACCTCAAACCAGGGGTGATTTTCCAACAATTGCACAAATCGCTGACCGACTGTGCCGGTTGCTGCCAAAATGCCAACTTTCAACTTCCGTGTCATCGTCTTCGCCTCGTGAGAGTATCAAGCTTGAAGGCCTGATGAATTGCCTTGACGGCTTCGTTGACGTGATGCTTCTGGATGACCACCGAGATGCGAATGTGCGAGGTGCTGATCAGATCAATGTTGATATTCTTCTCGGCCAAGGCGCGAAACATCTTGGCGGCCACGCCCGGCGCATGCACCATGCCTGAACCGACAATGGAGACTTCGGCCATGTCGGCCTGGTAGATGACACCTTGCGCTTTGAGTTGCTGGCTGACCCGTTCGAGCACGCTGACAGCAGGTTTCATATACTCGCGCTTTAACACAATGGTGACATCGGTGACGTTGCCTTCACCGATGCTTTGGATAATCAAATGAACGCTGATGCCTTCACGTGCCAGCGCGCCAAAGAGCTTGGCGGCCACGCCTGGCCGGTCCGGTACTTTTTGAATAGCAATCTTGGCCATGTCTTTGTCGGCGGTGACGCCGGTGACAACCACTTGTTCAAGCATCTCTCCCTCCATCACAGTTGTGCCGCTGCCGAATGTGTGGGCTGGTTTGACTTTCAATGGGAAGCGGAATTTGGTGGCGATTTCCACGGCGCGCGGATGAAGCACTTGCGCGCCTGAGACGGCCAGTTCCAGCATCTCTTCATAGGAGATGTAATCCAATTTGACAGCCGTTGGCACGATATTCGGATCCGCGGTGAACACGCCGTCCACGTCGGTGTAGATTTCGCAGCTCTTGGCTTTGAGCGCTGCGGCCAACGCCGCCGCTGTTGTATCCGAGCCGCCACGTCCGAGCGTCGTAATCTGGCTGCCTCGACTGACGCCCTGAAAACCGGCGACGATCACCACGCGCCCTTCGCGCAACGGTTTCAGAATGCGCTGCGTCTTGATCTCACGAATCTTTGCCTCGCTGTGCCGACTATCGGTGATGATGCCGCTTTGCGAGCCAGTC
Organism: Blastocatellia bacterium; assembly: GCA_025054955.1. NCBI lineage: Bacteria > Pseudomonadati > Acidobacteriota > Blastocatellia > Blastocatellia bacterium. Next base: position 12,027 of record JANWZE010000058.1, read on the forward strand.
ATCGAGATCGCTCGACCGCCAAGTTCATGTATGGCCATCGAAAGCAGCGAGATTGAGACCTGCTCGCCCGTTGATAGCAGCATATCCATCTCTCGACGTGGCGGGTTATGGGAAATCTGTCGAGCCATCTCGATCAATTGATCGGTAGTGTGGCCCATCGCCGAAACGACCGCGACGACGGCAGCCCCTGAGCCTTCGACCGACAGAATCCGTTCGGCAACGCGTTTGATCTTCTCCGGCGTGCTCACGGATGTGCCGCCGTATTTTTGCACAATGATCTCCATAAGCTCTCAACACTAGCTCTCTGTCATGGTTCGATAAAGCATGCGCCGCGTTCTTCGATGTCGAGGATCAAGACCTCAGACTCGATACCATGACGCCTGAAGTTGGATTGTAGCAGTTCGCCAATAGCTCCGAAGTTTTGCTCGGCCAAAGCCAGCAGGCTTGGTCCGGCGCCGCTCAAACTGACACCGAGCAGGCCGGGCACGCCTCGCAACTGCAAACTCTCTTCCAATCCCGGAATCAGCGCCTGCCGATATGGTTGATGGAGCCGGTCCTGCATGGCTTCCGCGATCAGCGTTGGCTCGGCTGTGCCTAACGTGGCTGCCAGCAAAGCGACACGTTGCAAGTTGAATACCGCATCGGCGCGGGAATACTGCGGCGGCAACACCGACCGCGCTTGGGTTGTGGCTAACGCGAAATCGGGAACCACGATGACGGCTTTGATCCTGGGCGAAATAGGAATTTTCGTATGAAGACTCTCTCCTTGTTCAGTCACACAGCAAGCGACAAGTCCGCCGAACATCGCCGCTGTGATATTGTCCGGATGCGGCTCAATTTGCAGGGCGTAATCGAGCAATTGGTGGCGCGACAACGCAAGTTGGCCCACTGTGTTAGCAATTAAGACGCCGGCCACAACGGCAGCGCCGCTGCTGCCCAATCCCCGTCCAATAGGAATCTCATTGTGAACGTCCAGCGTCAAATCGGGCAATCGGACACGGTGGCGCTCAGCTACATGCTGGATGGCGCGACAGAGCAAGTTGGTTTCATCGGTAGGAACGCTCGTGGCGTCTCGCCCGCGATAGATCAATTGAGGCGCGCCCGGACTCTCTTTGACGACCACGGTCAAATAGAGCTTCAGTGCTAGGCCAAACACATCAAAGCCAGGCCCTAAATTCGCGGTCGTAGCTGGAACGCTGAGTTTCATAGGTGTCACTGCTCTAATCCCGCGGCGCGAGCCACCGACGTGACGTCGGGCTTGGCGGTAATCACTTTCTGCTTGGCCATGGCCAGCGCCGTATCTTGATCTTTTAATCCATGTCCTGTCAACACGCAGACAATTGTCGCGCGAGGCGTGAAGTAGCCGGCTTTGGCCAGTTTGATCAGCCCGGCCACCGATGCCGCCGAGGCTGGCTCGGCCAGTAGCCCTTCGCCCTGCGCAAGCAGCTTATACGCGCGCAAAATCTCGCGGTCGCTCACTGTCGAGATCAAGCCGCCTGATTGATCTCTGGCGGCCAGCGCATGTTGCCAACTGGCCGGATTCCCAATGCGAATGGCGCTGGCCACTGTTTTGGGATGCGCCACCGGATGTCCACGCACAATGGGCGCCGCGCCGCTAGCTTGAAAACCGAGCATGCGGGGCCGCTGCTTGATCAGGCCGCGCTGGTGATATTCGCTGAACCCTTTCCAGTAGGCTGTGATGTTGCCGGCATTGCCCACAGGCAGGAGCAGATAATCCGGCGGCCGGCCGTCAAGTTGCCGACAAATTTCAAACGCGGCCGTTTTCTGACCTTCCAGCCGAAATGGGTTGACCGAGTTGACGAGGGCGACCCGACAGGTTTTTGCTATCGCTCGCACAGCTTCCAGCGCATCATCGAAATTGCCTTCAATGGCGACGACGCGCGCGCCGTGCATCAGCGCTTGCGACAGTTTGCCGAGCGCATAACCACCCTTCGGCAGAACGATCACGCACGTCATCCCTGCTCGCGCCGCATAGGCAGCCGCCGACGCCGCCGTGTTGCCGGTGGAAGCGCAGATCACTGTGCGAGCGCCCTCCCACGCCGCTTGTGAGACGGCGACTGTCATGCCACGGTCTTTGAACGACGCCGTCGGGTTCGTGCCTTCATACTTGAAGTAAACGTCAGCCTTCAGCCCAAGCCACGCTGCGATATGCCGTGAGCGAATCAACGGCGTGTTGCCTTCCAGCAGCGTGATCGCTCTGACCCCATCTGCCAGCGGCAAAAATTCGCGGTATTCGTCAATAACTCCCTTCCACGTCATCAAAAGGCTCGACATTGTAGGGTGATTGTTCACAGCAATCAAGGAATCATGAAAGGCGGACCTCTCTCCCATGAGCTCCGCTCGCCACGAAGAATGAAAACGGCGCACAGGCGGGAACGCCTGTGCCACATTCTCAGAGGAATCGCCCCTATGCAACAGCACACCACGAAGCATGAAAATGGCACACAGGCAGGAACGTTTGTGATACTGTTTCGGATTTGGTGCTTCGCATCGGGGATTTCCAACTTACTTCGGATTTCGGATTTTCAACTTGTTTCGGATTTCGTGCTTCGGATTTCGGATTTCCAACTCGTGAGTGTGCTCACTCCGCTTGCACTGCCTTCAATGCTCGTTCTGTGGCCCGCAGCAGTGGTTCGGGCGATAGCGGGCTGCCAGTGGCGTGCATCATCCATTGATCGGGCGTCACGCTGCCATACGTCGCCATCCGCTCAAACTCTGCGCCGAGATTCTTGCTACGCGCGATTTGCTCTTCAATCTGAAAGGCGATCATGTGGCCAAGCACGTAATCGGGCAGGTACATCATCAGGTTGACCATGTGAGAATAAATGCCCAGGATGACTGAATCCTTCACCCCGAACACCGGCGCGTAATACTGGTTCCACACCTCCTGACTGATTTTGATCGTCGCTTGGCGTAACGCCGCCGGCGTCGCGTTCGGGTGCTCATACATCCAGCGCCAAACTTTCATATCAACCAATGCTGGGCCGGCGATTTCGTATGTTTGCCAGTAATCGTTCAGCACGCGCAGCCGCTCTGATTCAGCATCTGGCTTAGACAGGCCCAGCAGCTCCAGGTCGTTTTTCTGAAACACAAACGCCAGCGCTTCAGTAAACGCGTTGTTCGGCACGCCGGCCAGCACGGTGTAATCCACGTTGTAGAGCGAGAATACTTGTTCGACATTATGACCCATCTCATGAACGGCGATGTTGAAGCCTTTGTAGTTCATTCCGTCTGCTTCAATGCGGGTGCGCAGTCGGGGCTTAAAGCCGCGTCGCAGCGCGGGCATAGCGTGTCCCGCGCCACGCGATGGATCAACAGCGATCAAGTCCGCTAGGTATTTGGCTCGTTCTGGCGTGAAGCCCAGCTTGACCAGCAGATTGGGCATGTCAGCCGCGTAAGCTTCAGCAGTCGGGTAGCGTTGGCGCACGATGCGGTCTAGTTCTGCTTCGGCATATCGCGCGCGCGGCAGAAAGCCGTTGTACCAGATGTCGAAGGGTTCGAGCTTGCGCCTCAGTCGCTGCTCGATCAACCGAGCCAGTTGCCCGGCCAACGGCGATGTCATGATCTCTGTGAACATCTGTTCGACGCGCGCTTCGGGAATCTCGCGGTGCTCATCGAAGCGGCGGGCCATCAGCGTCGGCGCATGAGGTGAGTACACGTCCTCTTGACGCGCGGCATGGAACGTAGCCAACAAATGGCGATAGCGAGTGTCCGGTTCGCGCGCATTGTCTACGGCGGTGCGCCGCATCGGGGGCGCATTCGCTTCAATCGTCTCAGGCGGCGCAGGACGAACCTCGTTGGTGTACGGATTCCAGTCAACGCGCGGATTGTTGATCACAATCTGCGGAATTGTCTGGGTCACAATCCGCTCCATCACTTTGGCGATCAGGCGCTGCTTATCGAGACCATCGGGCTCGGCGTAATTAGCTTTCAACTCATCCCGCAAATTCCAATGCGAGATCAACCGCAGGCCCTTGGGGAACAACCGTCGGCCCTGCGCGTCCAGCAGATGGTGCATCCAGATGTTGTACTCAGCAATATAGGCATCGCCGGCCTGAACGGCCTGCGTCACCGCTTGCTGCACCTGGGCAGGCACGCGGCGGGAGAACCGCTGCGCCAGTCGCACTTCAGCCCATTGACGCCGCGTCCAAGAAGGCCCGTCGCGCAATCGTTCCTCCAGAGTGGTCAATGGGAAATTCGCCAACACGACAAACGCGATCTTGTTTTTGAATAGGTCTTCGATCACATGCGCCGACGGATCATAGGCAGCGAACAATTGATCAATCGGGCGAATCGGGCCAACGTCCAGATCAACCCAGTGGCGCAGCTCGCGGGCCAATTCGTTCAGATACCCGCCGATTTGCTCCATCGCGTACTGGCACCGCTCAAACGTGGCATCCAGCTCAGCTTGATCCGCAATGAAATGCTCACGCATGAACTGGACGAATGCTTCGGCCGAGCCATCTTCGGGGCGCCACAGCGCGGCCACTTGCTGCACGCCGCGCTCAATGCGCGCTCGCTGCGCTTCTCCGTGTTGGGCGAGTAACGCTTGCCGGGCTTGTTCTACCGCCTTCAACGGCAGCCAGCGCGTCTTGCCGCGCTTGCGTTGGGCCAGTAACGATTGTTGCGCCGGCTGCTTCGGCGTCATTGTTCGCGCTTGGCGCGCCCGACTGGTTTTCGATTGTGTCTGCCCCATCACGCTACCCGCCCCGCTCCAACACACGAGCCAACCAACGAGCGCAGCCGCGACGATCCGACGCGCAGTCGTTGTATCTTGCATTGCTCTCATCGGCGCTACTCCAACGCGCGCTCGATCGCTTGAACGACCTTTTCACTTTCGGGTTTGTCGCGGGATTCAAAGCGGGCGATGATACGGCCTGTCTTATCCACGAGAAACTTGTTGAAGTTCCAACTGATCTTGCCTGCGAAAGCCGGGTTCGTCTCCGCGTCGGTGAGGAATTTGTAGAGCGGATGTTGATCGGCTCCCTTGACTGAGATTTTCGAGAACATCGGGAAGGTCACGTTATACCGGGTCGTGCAGAAGGTCTTAATCTCTTGATCGGTGCCCGGCTCTTGTCCGCCAAAATTGTTCGCCGGAAAACCCAGCACCACAAAGCCACGATCTTTGTAGGTCGCGTAAATCTTCTGCAACCCTTCATACTGCGGCGTGTAACCGCACTGGCTGGCGACGTTGACGATCAACATCACCTTGCCGCGATACCGATCCAGTTTGATTTCTTCTCCGTCAATGCTCTTCATGGTGAAATCGTAGATGGACATCTTCTTTTTCTCCTTCATGGATGTTGTCTGAGTTTGAGAGAAACCATACCCCGCCGCGCCGCTCATCACGACGATGATGAACAGCAGCGGTGTGATTACCTTTCCAATCGTTTGCGTGTTGATCATGCTTCATGCCTCCGCTGGAGAATCATTGTGACTTCCATTTGATGTTGCAGCCGATGCTTGGTTTTTGATCGGGGTTGACCGGCTCGCCTCGCAAGATGCTATCGAGCGCCGCGCGAATGTCACGCCCGGTCACAGGAATGAGATTGCCCGGCCGCGAATCATCCAACTGACCGCGATAGACGCATTTCAGGTCTTTGTCGAAGATATAAAAATCGGGCGTGCAGGCTGCTTGATAGGCTTTTGCCACCTCTTGTGTTTCGTCATACAAGTAGGGAAACGGATAGCCCAAACGCTCAGCCACTTCTTTCATCTTGTCAGGGGCGTCGTCCGGGTAGCCGACCACATCGTTTGAGCTGATGGCAATGAATGAAATGCCTTTCGGTTGATAGTCTTTCGCCAGTCGTACCAATTCGTGCTGAACATGCTGCACGTATGGGCAGTGATTGCAGATGAACATGATGACCGTAGCGATGTCTGATTTCAGCTCCTGCAAGCTCATCATCCGACCAGTCACCGTGTCCGGCAGCGTGAAATCAGGAGCGATTGTGCCGAGCGGTATCATGTTCGATGGTGTTGCAGCCATTTTCTTCCTCCTTGCAGTGAAAAATCAGACGTTCATTCTGCTCGCTCGCTCGATTTTTTGCAAGCGGGTGTCAATGACTTGCTCCCGAAAGAGCACTCTTTCATCGCGGCTCCAATGTTGGAACAGTGACCGACGCCCACACCATAGGCGACCCGCTCGAGGAAGTGCTATACTTGCCAGCCAATGTTCCACCTCAAGATGACGCCGAGACACGGAGACAAGGTATGATGACCGATATCTTGATGCCCCAGATGGGAGAGAGCATTGTCGAAGGGACGGTGACACGCTGGCTCAAAAAAGTGGGAGATCACGTCGAACGTGACGAGCCACTGTTTGAAATTTCCACCGACAAAGTGGATGTGGAGATTCCGTCACCCACGTCGGGCACGCTTGTTGAAATACTGGTTGAAGAAGGCAGAACGGTTGCTATCAATACCGTGGTGGCGCGCATTGGCGATGTGGCGGCTGCTCAACCGCCTGCTGCAACGGAGCCAGCTTCCGCCATCTCGCCATCGCCTGACGTAACATCAGCGCCGAGCCCCGCAGCGGCAAGCGGCGCAGCGCCGCCTCGCCGACAAAAACCGGCAACTGGCTTCCTCAGCCCGTTTGTCAGACGGATGGCGCGCATCAACAACATTGATCTTACGCAGATCAAAGGAACAGGCGCCAACGGCCGCATCACCAAAGCTGACATTGAAGCGTATCTGGCGTCCCGGCGTCTTGCTGTTGCAGCACCGGCGCCATCGGTTGAACCGGCTGCGCCGCCGGCGCCTGCGTCGGTTGCTGTGGCGCCGCCGCCACCGCAACGGCTGCCCGCCGGCGCTCGCGTCGAACCGATGTCAATCATGCGGCAGAAGATTGCCGAGCACATGGTCATGTCCAAACATACATCGGCGCACGTCACATCAGTGCACCGCGTGGACATGACACGCATCGTCAAGTTACGCGACCGCATCAAGCAAGAGTTTGAACAACGTTACGGCTTCGGTCTGACTTACTTGCCGTTCGTCATCCGCGCTACGGTGGAAGCGCTGCGTGCATTTCCCATCTTCAACGCTTCGATTGATGGAACCAACATCATCTATCATCAAGAAATCAATATCGGCATCGCCGTCGCGTTGGACAATGGGTTGATTGTTCCTGTCATTCGGCAAGCTGACGAGAAAACAATCGCCGGCCTGCAACGCGCTATCGTTGATCTGGCGACACGCGCGCGGACCCGCGCGTTGAAGCCCGAAGAGGTCGCCGGCGGCACGTTCACCATCACCAACCTGGGGAGCTTCGGCAGCCTCTTTGGCACACCTGTCATCAATCAACCGCAGGTCGCGATTCTGGGACTTGGCGCGATCGAAAAAATGCCGGTCGTCATCGAAGACGACGCCATCGCCATTCGCTCGATGGCTTACCTTGCGCTGACGTTCGACCATCGCTTGATTGACGGCGCGCTCGCTGGCCAGTTCTGCACTAAGGTGAAACAGGTGCTGGAGAACTTTCAGGAGACCGTCCTGTAACGCGCCGAGACAGTTGGAACCGCGTGGATTGATTTCGGCGCTGGCGAACTTTCAGGACACCTGGTTTTTGCCAGCGCCATTGGTATGGCCTGGAAACCGCGCTGAGGTGAGCGCGCCTTGCTAAAGCGATCAGGCGAAAAAGGTCCTCGGTCATCGGCCTTTGGTCACCTGCTCGTTGACGCATGACCGATGACCGGGGACAAGCAGACGCCTCCTCTCTGAACCTGTAGCAAGCTACTGCCAGAGGCCGACCCATCGCGCCCCGCAGAGCTTCCTATCCGGTTAGAGATGGCTTCTAGGGACAATCGCTGTCCTTGGTGAAGCTGTCGTTGATGATGAAGATCGGACCGGTCGAGCGCGGCGCTTGCAATCGCGCGCTGCCCATGTGCCGAAAGATGTCCGCCCCGCCTGAGATGAAATTGGCATCCCCAGGCCCACTGCGAAACGTGATCGTCGTCTCCGTCAGCGTGATCACCACCGGCCCCGTGAACGTCGCCCCGCCCGGCGTCTTCCACCGATACCTGTGCGTCCCAAGATTGACTGCCACGCAATGGCCATTGCGATCATCTTGCAGGAACAACAGGTCGTTGACCAATGTGGCCACCACCGCGGTGTCTGTCCCACCCTGGCCGTCGCCGATCGTGTAGCTGAACGAGTCCGTCCCGCTGAAATTTGTATTGGGCGTGTACTTCAACAGGCCACCACCCAGGTTCGTCACCGTGCCGTGCGCCGCCGCCGTGAAGCCGGTCACCGTCAACGGGTCGTTCTCCGGGTCGGTGTCATTGGCCAGCACGTTGATCGTCACCGGCACGTTCTCATCTGTGATGGCGCCATCATTGACCGCGTTGGGCGGATCGTTCACCGGGTTGACCGTGACGGTGGCTGTGTCCGTCCCGCCTTGTCCATCGCTGATCGTGTAGGTAAACGAGTCACTGCCACTGAAGTTGGCGTCAGGCGTGTAGGTCACCGTGCCGTTGCCGTTATTGACCACCGTCCGATTAGGCGGATCACTGACGCCGGTCACCATGAGCGTGCCGCGATCGGGGTCGCTGTCGTTGGCCAGCACGTTGATGATCACCGGCGTATCCCCCTCCGTCGTAACTGTGCGTCCACCGCGTTGGGCGGTTGATTGGCCGGCACTGTCACGCCGACGCACGCGGAGAACTCCGAGGTGTCGTTGGTCGTGTTGTCGGTGGCCGTGGCGGTGATGTTTTGACCAACGGTCAAAGCAAACGGCAACCTGACGGTGAAGGTCGCATTGCAACTGCCGTCGGTCGTGACAGCGGCGCTGCCCAGGAACGTCTGGCCTTCGCCATGACCTGACGGATCGCACGTGTTAACAGCGAAGAATTCCAGAATGAACGCGCGATTGGCGGTGCTGTTGAGCGTGCCTGTTATGGTTGTGGTGCGGCCCATGGAGGAGGCAGAAAGAAGCAGGGGAAAGTTCTGGAGACGGTTCGGCCCTGTGTCGCCATCGCATGCATCATTCAGGGTGACGCCTGCCGGATCCAGATCAATGCCCAAGCCGCCGTTGCTGTGGATCAAGTTACCGCGAATGGTATTGCCGGTGGCGGCACTGCCAAACATAAACACGCCGCCCTGGTCATTAAACGCGATCGTATTGCCCGCGTCAACAGCAATTCCGCCGATCGTGTTGTTAGGGGCGTGGAAAATGATTACGCCACGGAAGGAGTTGCCCACGTCGGTTGTGCCGCCCGCATCGGTGCCGATGAAGTTGCCTTGCACCAGGTTGCCGCTAGCACTATTGGTAAAAATCCGCACGCCGTTGTCGTTGTTGCCCGAGATGACGTTGCGCGCGGAGGTAGTCGTTCCGCCGATCGTGTTATTGCGTGCTTCGAGGATGAACACGCCATCCCTGAAGTTATCCAGGCGGGCCGTGCCGCTCGAATCGGTGCCGATGAAGTTGCCTTGCACCCGGTTGCTGGTGGCGCTCAAACCAAAGATATGCACGCCGTCCTCGTTGTTGCCCGAGATGACGTTGCGCGCGCCAGCGGTCGTTCCACCAATCGTGTTGTTGGTGGCGCCGAAGATGCGCACACCATGGCCGGCGTTATCCAGACGGGCCGTGCCAGTCACATTGGTGCCGATGAAGTTGCCTTGCACCTGGTTGCTGAATGAAGCGCGGCCATTGATCTCCACCCCGTCGCTGTTGTTGCCCGAAATGATGTTGCGCGCGGTGGTGGTCGTTCCGCCAATCGTGTTGGTAGGGACGCCGAAGATGCGCACGCCATCGTTGGAGTTACCCAGGTCGGCCGTGCCGGTTAGATTGGTGCCGATGAAGTTGCCTTCGATCAGGTTACCACCATTCGCCTCTATCACGATGCCATTGCTACCAAAGCGATTGATCACTAAACCACGCACAACGCTGCTGCCGGCAGTGATTAAAAGTCCGCTTGATACCACTCCTGCGCCCGCTCCGTCTAACTCGATGACTGGCGAGCCACTAAAGCCCGGCTGTGTCGTCCCGTCTATGGTCACCGGACTTGTGATCGTCGGAAGCTTTGTCGGTGGACTGATCGTCTTGGCTCCCGCTGGAGTGATATTAAACACGATCAGGTCGGCGCCCGGATTGGCGTTGGCATCGA
>JANWZE010000059.1 GCA_025054955.1 Blastocatellia bacterium
CCGAACGGCGCGAAAGAATTTCATTGTTCGTCGTGGTGAACCTCGCTCATGAGCAATTACCCAGAAAGCAATACCAGTGCTTTGATTCATCGTTGTTATCAGTGAGGCAGCCAGCGTATGGTATTTAGCCAATGACGGGGCCAGTTTCCTCTTGGTGCCTAAACCACTTGGCTAGGATTTTGACCGGATGTTGCCCGAAGGCATAATGAAAAAAATGATAGACAAAATGTTAACAAATCATTGACAAATATTGAACACCATCTCTATAATGCCCGTTCTAAATTGGACAGAAAACCTGAACCAAGCTGAGGGAATAGGGCATGAGAAACATAGCGGACATCACCGACGACGAAGAGGACGCCCTCACCGCAGATCCTCTGTTGCTGACTGAAGAATCGTTGGCAGACGATCATCTACCTGAGGACTGGGTTCCTGACCAAGTTGATATGCTATGGCCGGAGCAGGAAGGAGCCGACGCGTTCTTGAAGAATGAACAAGCCAGTTTGCTGCTGAGTGCTGACGAAGCAAGCGTTGATGAAATAGGTTTTGCTCCGAGCACGTTGGAGAATGAACAGCCAGGCAACGCCCGCGCTGTGCTTGAGGAGACGCATGATGGGAGCCTTGACTCCATCAGCGCCTATTTTCGTGAAGTCTCTAGAATGCCGATGTTGACGCACGAAGAAGAAACAAAGTGCGCGCGGAAATTGGAAGCCGGGCGGCTGATGGTGCTGAAAGCCCTTTCACTGTCACCGATTTGTTTGGAGGCGCTCATTTCTTCGATGCAACACTCAAGATCAGATGCGGCTGACGGGCCTCGAACAGACGGGACGTCACCGGTGATGAATAAGGGACGCAGTAGGCAGGTTGGCTTGGTAACGCCTGTTGACCCACGCTATTTGCGGCAGATCAAAAAGCGCTATCAACAGGCGATTCGGCTTTATGAAGTTCTTCAGACGATGCCCAAACGGGCTCGCCAACGCTCGGCACTGTGTCGGCAGCTTATGAGCCGTTGGGTGAAGCTCTCACGGCTCGTTCGTCAGCTTCGATTGACGCCATCGTTTCAGGAGTACATGGTTGAGCAGGTGCAGGCTGCCCAACGCAATTTGGAGTTGGCTGCACAGCGTGTGCGACGCGCCGAACGAGCGCTGGCGCACGTTCGCCGGAAGGATGTCAAGCGACACTGGCTATCCGAATTGCGCCAAGCTCGCCGGCAACAACAGCAGTGGCAACAACGCTATCGGGTCGCGTTGGTAGACCCGCAAAGCACGTTGCACAAAATTGATCGGGGGCGTCGGCGGGCGGAAGAGGCGCGTCAGGTGTTGATTCAGAGCAATCTCCGATTGGTCATAGCGTGCGCCAAACACTATCTGCGCAGCGGGCTGCCCTGGCTTGACTTGATTCAAGAAGGCAACATCGGGCTGATGCGCGCTGTGGAAAAGTTCGATCACCGGCGAGGCAACAAGTTTTCCACCTATGCGGTGTGGTGGATTCGTCAAGCCATCTGGCGCGCTGTGGCCGAGAAGAGTCGGCTCATTCGGTTGCCGGTTTATGCCAGCGACGTAGTGAAAAAGGCAACGCGGCTCTCACGTCAGTTGGAGGAAGAGGCAGGCTACCAGCCGCTACCCAGCGAGTTGGCTAAGCGTGTAGGCGTCGAACCGGAGAAGCTCAATCAGATGTTGGCAGCAGCGCAAACGCCCGTCTCACTGGAAGCCACTTTCTTGGATAATCCCAAAGCACGGCTCGAACATCGGCTGCAGGACCGACGCCAGCTCCTGCCCGACGAAATCGAAATTCGTAAGACGCTGGAGCGGCGTACTGAACAGATGTTGAAGGTGCTGACGCCACGAGAAGAAGCCATCATCCGTCTGCGATTCGGATTAACGGAAGATGAAGAGCCGCACACCTTGGAAGAGATTGGACACGTCATGGGTGTCTCGCGCGAGCGCATCCGACAATTGGAAGCACGCGCGCTGCTCAAGCTGCGTGATCCGCAGGTGAGCGGCGCTCTGAAAGCATTCCTCCGGCCAGCCGTATGAGTTGAAGCGAGCCTGTCCAGCGATGATTCATCAGCGCTGCTTGATGGCAAGGTACCACGCTGTTGACTTTGGATGCAGCAGCGGCGCGGCGGCAGCTTGTCTGGAGATCAAACCAACATCGGTGATTTGGTGGACTGAAGCTTTACAAAATCTTTACACGCATTCGCTAGATTCTCTTTCGGCGATGCTCTATCATAAGTGCCTCAGTTATGAAAAACACGAAAAACACGTGGATCAGTAGCGCGGTTTTCCTAGTCGCATTGATTATCACCGGCTCCGTTATTGCTCAAATCAGCGCTTCATCTCAGGCGCGGCCGGACATCAACGAGATTGGCATTACGCCGACGCTGGCGCTGGGTGAAGTCACGATGATTGATGCGGCTAACAATCAGATGAAGGTTAAGACCAAAGACGGCGACATCACCGTCTATCTGAGCGCCAACACCGTCTACAAACGAGTCGCTCCCGGAGAGACCGATTTGAGGAACGCGACAGTGGTGACGCTTGCCGATATCGGTGTGGGTGATCGTGTGATTGCGATGGGTCGTGTCGCCGACGATCGGCAATCGGTTCCTGCGCGGCAGGTGATTGTCATGACCAAGGCTGACATTGCCAAGAAGCAAGAACGCGAGCGAGAAGAATGGCGGCGGCGCGGTATTGCCGGGCGGGTCATCAATCTGGATGCGCAAGAACAGGAGATCGTGATTGCCGTGCGCTCGCGCGATGGCGAGCAACCGGTGACGATCACCAACACGAGCCAAGCCACGTTTCGCCGCTACGCGCCCGATTCGGTCAAATTCAGTGATGCCAAACCGAGCTCATTTGCTGAAGTGAAGATTGGCGATCAGGTGCGCGTTCTGGGCCAACGCAGCGAGGACGGCACGCGCGTCACGCCCGAAGTGATCGTGTTTGGCTCATTCCGCATGGTTGGTGGCATGATCAAAAAAGTGGACCCGGCGCGAAACGAGATTGTGATTGATGATTTGCAGAGTGGAAAACCGCTGACCATCGTCGTGAATGCAGATTCTTTGTTGCGGCGAATTCCTACTGAAATGGCAGCAATGATTGCTCGATTTCGCGCTGCGCAACAAGCAGGCGGTGGGACGGGCCAGGACCTGCCCGCTTCGGGCCGTGAACCAGCGCGTCCAACAACGTCAAGCGGTCCGCCAGGCGGCCCACCGGGGCGCATGGGTGGGCGCATGGGCGACCTCGATGAAATGTTGGAACGGCTGCCCGCTCTTTCATTAACTGAGTTGAAGCCAGAGCAGATGATTGTTGTTTCGGCCACCGAGGGCGTGGATGCCAGCCGCGTCACAGCGATCAAGTTGCTTGCTGGCGTTGAAGCCTTGCTGATGCAGCCATCAGGCCGCCCGGCGATGGGGCCGTCTTTTAACCTGCCTGGCTTAGATGCAATTGGATTACCATAAACAACGGCGTCCGGTGTGTTGTCCCGATGAGGCATACTGGCACACCAACGCGCTTTTGAACATTGAGGAGATTGCTTCATGTTATCCTTTCAACAATCCCTATATCGGGGTGTCCTTGTGACACTGCTCTTGCTGACGAGTTTGCCTATTGTCTCGGCTCAACAAGCGCCGGTGCGACTGCGCGGCCAAGTGGTGGATGAGCTGGGAGCGGTCGTTGTTGGCGCTACTGTGACGCTGGTAGCTCCTGATGGCACCGAGAAAAAGACCGTGACGGACATTGATGGAAACTATCTGTTTGATCATCTCGTGCCAGGGACCTACCGGCTGCGGGCGGAGGCGACCGGCTTTGCTCCCTACGAGAACACGGCCGTGATGGTGAGTCCTGGCAATCGGGAACCGCTGCGGATTGCCCTGACGGTGGCAGCGGTCACTGAACAGATCGAGGTCTCCACCAGCGGCGCCACTATCAGCGTTGATCCAGAAAGCAATGCCGGCGCTGTTGTGCTGCGCGGACGCGACCTCGACTCATTGCCGGAAGACCCCGAAGACCTAGCAGCCGCGCTGCAAGCACTGGCCGGGCCATCAGCAGGCCCCAGCGGCGGACAGATTTACATTGACGGGTTCACCGGCGGGCGCATGCCTTCGCGCGATTCGATCCGCGAAATCCGTATCAACCAAAATCCTTTCTCGGCTGAGTTTGAGCGCCTCGGATTTGGCCGCATTGAAATCCTGACCAGGCCTGGCTCAGACACCGTTCGCGGACAAGCCAGTTTCACCTTCAATGATGAGAGCTTGAATTCGCGCAACCCCTTCGCGCCGGTTCGCGCGCCGCATCAAGCGCGAAACATCTCGGCCAACATTGGCGGCCCGATCAAGAAAAACAAAGCGTCATTCTTTTTCGATTTTGATCGGCGCGACACCGATGATAATGCCGTCATCAATGCCGTCGTCCTTGATCCGAACACCTTGAATCCCACCCCGTTCAGCCAAGCTGTTCTCACGCCGCTGCGTCGCACGTCTTTCAATCCGCGCGTAGATTATCAATTGAACGCCAATCACACGCTTGTTGCTCGCTATAACATCTTCCGCCTGACGCGCGAAAATCAGGGCATCGGCGATTTTTCGTTGCTCACGCGCGCCTTCAACACCAGTAACACCGAGCATCAGCTTCAGGTGACTGAGACGGCCATTCTCAGCGCGCGTGTGGTGAATGAGACGCGGTTCCAATATTCGCGAGGTCGCAACCGACAAGATGGAGACAACACGATTCCGACGATCAATGTGTTGCAATCGTTCATCGGCGGCGGCGCGCAGATTGGCCGCTCTTACTCGAACGATGATCGCTGGGAAATTCAGAACAACACCACCTGGGCCTTAGGCTCGCATTCATTGAAGTTCGGCGGTCGGCTGCGCGGCTCACATATCAGGGATTTTTCGCAAGCAGGATTTGGTGGCACATTCATCTTCTCCGGCGTACTGGCTGACGGCACGCGGCCTGCTATCTCTTCGATCGAGCAATATCGGCAGAAGGTGCTGGGCAATCCGGACCCGCGCTTCAATCCAAATCAGTTCAGCATCACGATTGGCGATCCGCTGGCCAAGGTGACGCAAGTGGATTTTGGCGGATTCCTAACCGACGATTGGCGCGTGCGTCCCAATCTGACGCTCAGCCTAGGATTACGCTACGAAGTGCAAAGCAACATCAGCAGCAATCTGAATTTTGCCCCTCGTCTGTCATTTGCTTGGTCGCCAGGCGGCAGCAGCGGACAATCCAAAACTGTCGTGCGGGGCGGCGCCGGCATTTTCTACGATCGCTTCAGCGAGAATTTCACGCTGCAAGCCGACCGATTCGACGGTCTTAAGCAGCAACAGTTCATTGTGCGGCTCGATCCAAATCGGCCGGAGACGTTGGCCATTCTCAGTCAACCGCAATTCACTGCCGCCGGCGTCACCAACGTGCCGACGGCTGAGCAAATTCGCGCCGTCGTGCCTGGCACGATAACCATTCGCCAGGTGGACCCTGGATTGAGCACGCCTTACACGATGCAAGGCGCCATCAGCGTGGAACGACAACTGCCATTCAAGATGGTCGGCGCCGTGACGTATGTCGCGTCGCGCACGGTTCACCTCTTGCGTTCGCGCAATATCAATGCTCCGCTGGGACCGGGACAACCGCGCCCCAACCCTGAGCGCGGCAATATCTACCAGTACGAAGCCAGTGGCATTCTCAATCAACATCAAATGATCGTCAACATCCGCACTAACCTCAACCCGCGATTCACGCTGTTTGCCAATTACCTGTTAGGCTGGGCCCGCAGTGATACCGACGGGGCCGGCACGTTTCCGGCATACAGCTATGATCTCAGCACAGAATATGGCCGCTCGGCGTTGGATGTGCGCCATCGGCTGTTTATGGGCGGTTCATTCACCTTGCCCTGGAATGTGCGATTGAATCCTTTCATGGTGGCCTCGTCGGGTCAACCGTTCAATATCGTCACAGGGATTGACAGCAATGGCGATTTACAGTTCACCGAGCGCCCGGCATTTGCCACTGACTTGAGTCGTCCAAGCGTGAGGATCACGCGGTTCGGCGCATTTGATCTGGCTCCGCAGCCTGGGCAACAGATCATTCCACGCAATTACGGCACAGGTCCTAACTTTTTCAACCTCAATCTGCAGATCAGTAAAACCTTTGGCTTCGGCAATAGCAAAAGATCAGCAGCCAGTGACTCGCGCACGCAGCAAGCTGGCAGCATGCCCATTCCACCAATGGGCGGTATCGGCGGCCCACGCGGCGGCGGTGGCGGCGGCCCACGTGGTGGCGGTGGCGGCGGCTTCGGCGGCGGTGGCTTCGGCGGGATGTTCGGCGGCGCTAGCTTGACAGAAAAGCCATACAATCTGACGCTCTCAGTCAATCTGCGAAATGTGTTGAATCGCAACAATCCTGGTATCCCCATCGGCAATCTCAGCTCTCCGCTGTTTGGTCAGTCGAATAATTCTGCTGGCTTTTTCGGCTTCTTCGGTGGTGGTGGCGGCGGCGGTGGTTTTGGCGGCAACAGTTCCACCGGCAATCGTCGGATTGAGATTGGCCTACGATTTAGTTTCTAACCAAATTGGCAGTGGGTTCCCTGCGGGGCAGGCCCTTGCGCACTGCACGCCTTGCCATGTCAGCGACGACCGAAATCAGGATTCAGTCGTCGCTGACGCGACGCAAGAGAGAAGCGATTAATCAGCTTCCGGCGCTTGAAAGGCCCCGTCGAAACTCAGCGACCGCTCCCGCGGTCAGCGCGGATACCGATAAAGCTGGTAGCAGAAATATCCATTGAAGGCGCGGGCGCTGGCACGCAAAAGAATCTTCAAGCGCCCCCTGCCCCGGTTGCGCCCTTGCGCTCAATCACTCAAAATAATCCTCATGAATGCAAACCCAATCGGCGTCTCTTGCCGCTCACAAACCGATGGCGATCCTTGCGCTCTGATCGAGCTACGTGGTCTAACAAAATCCTATCGAGACGGCGAACGTGTCTACACAGTTCTTTGTCAGGTGAACGCAACGATTCATCGCGGTGAATTGACTGTGCTCATTGGCCGCAGTGGCTCAGGCAAATCAACGGTGTTGAACTTGATCAGCGGCATTGACCTGCCGGACACAGGCGATGTCATCATTGATGGCGTCAACATCACTGCGCTCTCGGAAGAGGAACGCACATTGTTTCGACGTCAACATATCGGGTTTGTCTTCCAGTTTTTCAACCTGGTTCCCACGCTCACGGTTGAAGAAAATGTGTTGTTGCCGTTGGAACTGAACGGCGGCGCGAGCCGACATCAACGGGAGGCGGCGCTGGAGATGTTGGCCTGCGTTGGACTGGCTGACCGGCGAAAGAGCTTTCCTGACCGGCTCTCTGGCGGCGAGCAGCAACGTGTAGCCATTGTTCGCGCGCTGGCTCATGATCCGCTGCTCGTGTTGGCCGATGAGCCGACCGGCAACCTTGATTTAGAGACCGGCCTGAATGTGCTGGAGTGGCTGGATCGGCTCACACGTCAGGCCGGCAAGACAATGGTCATGGTGACGCATGCGCAAGAAGTCATTGGCTTGGCTGACCGCTTGTTCACGATCCACGACGGTCATCTGATCGAGCGCGACATACACATACGATCATGAGTGCGCTGTTACGACGTGCCGGCTGGCGATATTTGCTTGGCCATCCTTGGCAATTCGGCCTCTCGATTGTCGGCGTAGCGTTGGGCGTTGCTGTGGTGATCTCGATAGACCTGGCCAACAGCAGCGCCGAGCAAGCGTTCACGCTCTCAGCCGAGGCTGTTATGGGCCGAGCGACTCACCACATTGTTGGTGGACCATCGGGTGTGCCCGAAGAACTCTACAGCAAACTCCGCGTGGAATTAGGAATTCGCCTGACGGCGCCGGTCGTCGAAGGATATGGCGCCACGCCTGATGATGATGGTCAGGCGCTGCGCGTGCTGGGCATTGATCCGTTTGCTGAGCAGCCATTTCGTCCTTACTTGAGTAGCTCGGCGCCGGAGCGACCTGTCACCGTGTCAGCCTTACTGACGCAACCGGGCGCTGTGTTGATGTCCAGTCACACCGCCGAGCGGCTCGGTCTGAAAGCGGGCGATATGCTGCCTCTGCAAATCGGCGCAACGCGCCACACGGCGCATTTGATCGGGTTGCTCGAGCCGAGCGATGCCATCAGCCGTCGAGCAATGGACAACCTGCTGATGACCGACATTGCCACAGCGCAAGAGTGGCTCGATATGCGCGGTCGGCTCAGCCGCATTGATCTGCGGTTGAGCGATGACGGCGTTGGCGAACAACAGCTTCGCCGCATTGGGGCGGCGCTGCCCGCTGGTGTAGAAATTGTGCCGGCCGGCGCACAGTCTCAGGCGCTTGCCCAGATGACGCGAGCTTTCCGGTTCAACTTAACAGCGATGAGCTTGCTGGCGCTGATTGTTGGGATGTTTCTGATCTACAACACAATGACGTTCTCAGTGGTGCAGCGCCGCGCGCTTATCGGCATACTGCGCGCCATCGGCGTGACGCGCGCGCAGGTGTTCAAGTTGATTTTGAGCGAATCCCTCCTGATTGCAGGGATCGGCACAATAGCCGGCATTTTGTTTGGCATTGTGCTGGCGCGAGGGTTGATTGGACTGGTCACGCAGACGATCAATGATCTGTACTTTGTCGTCTCGGTGAGTGAGTTGAGTGTCGCTCCGCTTTCACTGATCAAGGGCATTGCCTTAGGGCTTGGCGCGAGCGTGCTGGCGGCGCTCGTTCCAGCCGTTGAAGCGACAACGGCTCCGCCACGCGCGGTCGAGAGTCGCTCGCACATAGAAGGACGCTGGCGGCGCGCCGTGCCACGCGCGGCCTACAGCGGTGTGGCCAGCATTTGCCTTGGCGCTGCGCTGCTGGCTTGGCCCAGTCGAAACTTGCTGATGAGCTATGGCGCCTTCTTTGTGATTATTCTCGGTTGCGCGTTGCTCACGCCGGCGGCAACGGTCGGCTTGATGCGGGCGCTTGGATCACACATGCGACGCCTGTTTGGCATTCTTGGCGCGATGGCAGCGCGTGACGTTGTCGCTGCGTTGAGCCGCACGGCGGTGGCTATTGCCGCGCTGATGATCGCGCTGGCGACAACTGTTGGCGTCGGGGTCATGATCCACAGCTTTCGAGGCGCGGTCGCGCGCTGGTTAGATACTTCGCTGCACGCAGACATCTACGTTTCATCGCCGAGTCTGGTGGCGCGGCGCAATCAGTCAACATTGCCTGCGCAGCTTATCGAGCGGCTAGCGGCTGTGCCCGGTGTGGCTGTCGTCAACACCTATCGCGGCGTCACTGTGAACACAGCGCGTGGACTGACCGAACTCGTCGCGCTTGGGCTTGATCCACGTAGTTACGCAGCCTTCAATTTCAAAGAGGGAGACCCCCAGCAGATTTGGCCGGCCTTTCAGCACGGTGGCGCAGTGATTGTGTCTGAACCCTATGCGTATCACCATCGCCTCACGGTGGGTTCAACGATTGCCCTGCCAACGGACTATGGCGAGCAGGTCTTCCCTATCGTAGGAATTTTCTACGACTATGGCTCGGATCATGGCATTGTGATGATGAGCCGTCGCACCTACGATCGGTGGTGGCATGATCGAAAAGTCACGTCGCTTGGCATCTATGCAGAGCCTGGCGTTGAGATTGAGGCGCTGATGGAATCGTTGCGGCGGCAACTCGGCGGACAAGACGTTTCGATTCGACCCAATCGAGCCATCCGCGAGGCTTCACTGGATGTCTTCGATCGCACATTCGCCATCACGCGCGTGCTTCGTGTGCTGGCCATGGGCGTCGCGTTCATCGGTGTATTAAGCGCGTTGATGGCAATGCAGCTTGAGCGCGCCCGCGAGATGGCCGTGCTGCGCGCTAATGGCCTCACCCCGCGACAAGTGTGGAGATTGATCACGTTGAAAACCGGATTGATGGGACTTGTGGCCGGAGTGCTCGCCATGCCCATTGGCACGCTGCTGGCGGCGCTGCTCGTGTTTGTCATCAATCGGCGTTCGTTTGGTTGGACGATGCAACTGGAAGCGACACCTGAACTGCTGCTGCAAGCGCCGGCGCTGGCGCTGGTGGCCGCGATGCTGGCTGGCCTCTACCCAGCGCTCAACATGGCGCGCACTTCGCCGGCGCTGGCGCTGCGTGCCGAATAAGGTCACAGCGCCCGCTGCAACCGAATCTATCAGCCGCAGGAGAAAGTTCACCTGCGCGCTGAATGAGGCCAGAGCGCCGGTTGTAACGTAGTGGAGTTTTCCGGGAGCGCAATGATGCTCAGTAAACGACTCAGCTTCGTTCTCGTTGGATCGGTCGTGGCGCTGGCGGTATGGGGCGCATACACACTGAGCCAGTCGCCGTCGCCAGATTCATTCCACGCTCGACTCAATCTCTCAGACGTGTTGAGCGGAGATGATGCGGGCTATGCGCGCGCGTTTGAGCCACGCGCATTCTCGTTCCCTGCTGATCATGGTCCGCACCCGACATTCAAAACCGAGTGGTGGTATTACACCGGTAACCTGCACACAGCCGACGGCCGCCGCTTCGGATTTCAATTGACGTTCTTTCGCTCAGCTCTGTCAGCCGAGCCAGTGAAACGAGCATCGGCATGGGCTGCTCATCAGGTCTTCATGGCCCATTTTGCCCTGAGCGATATAGCCAGTCAGCGATTTTACGCCTTCGAGCGATTCACGCGGGCAGCGCAAAATCTGGCCGGCGCACGCGGGCAACCGTTTCGCGTCTGGTTGGAAGACTGGTCAGCCGAAGCAACTGACGACGACGCGCTCCCGATGCGACTCAGCGCAGCACAGGATGGCATCGCCATTGATCTGACATTGCACAGCGCCAAGCCGCCGGTCTTGCAAGGTGACCGAGGGCTTAGTCAAAAGGGGCCTGAACCGGGCAACGCCTCGTACTATTACTCGCTGACCCGTATGCCGACCCAAGGAACTCTTCAGATCGGCGAGCAACGATTCGATGTACAAGGCCTCAGTTGGATGGATCGTGAGTGGAGCACAAGCGCCTTGAGCCGCGATCAAGTCGGCTGGGATTGGTTTGCCCTGCAACTTGACGACGGACGCGAGATCATGTTCTACCAGCTTCGACAACGCGACGGAGACGCCGACCCACTGAGCAAAGGCTCATTGGTGCAAGCCGACGGAACCGCGCGCTTGCTCACACGTGATGAGTGCCTGATCGAGGTTCTCGAGCATTGGCAAAGCCCGCGTAGCCGCGTTCGTTACCCTTCGCGTTGGCGCATACAAATTCCTACCGAACAGATCGAGCTGGAGGTGATTCCTCACATAGCCGATCAGGAGCTGGATGTCTCGATACGCTACTGGGAAGGCGCGGTGCGCATTCAGGGCACAACGCGACGGCAACCGCTGACCGGTCACGGCTACGTCGAGCTGACCGGCTATGGAGAGCAATGAACAGCAGTTGCTCAAGTCGTTGGCAGCAGCATCCCGAAACGATGAAAAACACAGACAGATTCACTGATTGACTGATTGAAAATCTGTTCATCAGCGAATCTGTGCCTGCCTATTGGGAAGAGGAACGAAGTCACGCAGGCATGGCAGTCGCACGACGAGAATAGTTACCAGGAGGCTACACGATGTCTACACTTCGAAACGTCCTCGTCACCGGAGCCACCGGCTATGTAGGAGGGCGGATTGTGCCGCGCCTGCTGGAGGCCGGCTATCAGGTGCGCGTCCTTGTGCGTGATCCGCATCGTTTGCAAGGGCGCGCCTGGGCTGATCAGGTGGAAATGGTTGTCGGCGATGCGTTGAAACCGGAGACGCTTGGCCCGGCCATGGTTGGCATGGATGCGGCCTACTACCTCATTCACAGCATGAATGACAGCGTTGAGTTTCATCAACGGGATTTGATGGCCGCTCGCCACTTCGCTCAAGCAGCCCGCCAGGCTGGTGTCCAGCGGTTGATCTATCTGGGTGGCCTGGGCGATCCTGACACCGACCTGTCGCAACATTTGCGGTCGCGCCATCAAACAGGCGATGCGTTGCGCCAGGCCGGCGTGCCGGTCACCGAGTTTCGCTCGGCCATCATCGTTGGTTCCGGGAGCATCTCGTTTGAGATGATTCGAAACCTGACCGAGCGCGTCCCGATCATGATCTGCCCACGATGGGTTTATACACGCATACAACCCATCTCCATCGGCGATGTGCTTGACTACCTTGTCTCAGCGTTGCAGGTGCCGGAAAGCGCCGATGAAATCATTGAGATTGGCGGCGCCGACGTTCTAACTTATGCCGAGATGATGCTGGGTTACGCCCGCGCGCGTGGGTTGAAGCGATTTCTTATTCCCGTGCCCGTGCTCACGCCGTTCCTTTCCTCCTACTGGGTGCACTGGATGACGCCAGTTCCTGCCAACATCGCCCGGCCATTGATCGAAGGATTGCGCAATGAAGTGATTGTGCGCGACCAGACGGCTCATCGTTTGTTTCCTCACATCAAGCCGGTAGATTACGCCACAGCGGTGCGCATGGCGCTTGACCGGTTAAACAGCGGAGAAATTGAAACGAGCTGGACAGACGCGCTCATCACGAGTCAAGGCGACAGGCCGCCCGTTGTGCTCGCGCAACAAGAGGGGATGATCATCGAGCAACGACAACACGTGGTGGCAGCGCCGGCACAGATCGTTTTTGATCTTTTCACCGGGCTCGGCGGCGAGCGCGGTTGGTTATCGCTCAACTGGGCATGGCGATTGCGTGGCATCCTAGACCGGCTGGTCGGCGGCGTAGGATTTCGCCGAGGTCGCCGCCATCCCGATCACTTGCGCGTCGGCGATGCACTGGACTTTTGGCGAGTCGAAGCGGTTCAAGCGGGTCGGCTGCTGCGCCTGCGCGCGGAAATGAAAGTGCCCGGACGCGCCTGGCTTCAGTTTGAAGCTCGACCTCAACCAGCGGAGCATACGCTCCTGGTGCAAACGGCTTTCTTCGCCCCCAAAGGACTGACCGGCTTGCTCTACTGGTATCTCCTCTACCCCATTCATGCGCTGATTTTTTCCCGCTTGATCCGAGAGATTGCCCGCCGCGCTCAGGCCGCATATCAACGCACTGCTGCTACCTCACCTGTTTGACCGCCGTTATCGCTCGCAATTGAGCGCCCATTTGTAGATGACACACGCTTGCTGGGCAATTTGCGTGTCTGAAAATTGTCAAAGATATGTTTATAAAAAATTTTGACAAATAATCAACAACACCTTGACAACAAAGTTTGCCATGCGTATAATGCCGCCTTCACTGCGATTGAGGATGGCAAGGCTGCATGCAGAAAAAAGTCAGGCAGACTGGCAATCCGGCAGTGGTGAAGAGAGACCAAAACCAAACGATCAAGGAGATGGGAAAAGATATGAAACTTCACAAGCTGACTCACTTCATCAGCATGAGCGCTCTGGCGCTGATTCTTACATTGACAAGTTTTCCAACCGTATCTGCCGACAACCATTCGACGATGAACAATAAAGATATTGTTGACACGGCTGTATCAGCCGGCCAATTTAACACCCTGGCTGCGGCGTTGAAGGCCGCCGGATTGGTTGAGACGCTCAAAGGCAAAGGTCCGTTCACGGTCTTTGCGCCGACCGATGAAGCGTTTGCCAAGTTGCCGGCTGGCACGCTAGACGATTTGCTGAAGCCGGAAAACAAGGACAAGTTGACGGCGATCTTGACCTACCATGTGGTGCCGGGCCGCGTGCTGGCAGCCGATGTCGTCAAACTGAAAACAGCCAAGACGGTCAACGGACAATCGGTCAAGATTAAGACGGCCAAGGGCGGTGTGATGGTGGACAACGCCAATGTCGTGAAGACCGACATCGTTGCCAGCAATGGCGTGATTCACGTCATTGACTCGGTGATTCTACCCAAGTAAACGCCGAGCGGTTCACGGCTCATGAGAGGTCATATCGAGTGACTTCAGTGAATAGCTTAATCTTGATCTGAGGTATCGTGTGGAAAATCGGTTGCAGATTGACACACGCGGCGAAGTGGCAGGGCTGATCGTATCGCTCATGCTCTGTCTGGCAGTGGCGAGCATGGGGTCTCGGTTCACGATACCTCAGATTGATAGTTGGTACGCGGCGCTGCGCAAGCCGAGTTGGACGCCTCCCAACTGGTTATTCGGGCCGGTATGGCTGGCGCTCTACGTGGGCATGGCGGTTTCAAGCTGGCTGGTTTGGCGCGAGCGAGGTTTTTCGGGCGCTGCGTTACCACTGTTTGTATTCGCGGTTCAACTGGCATTGAATGCCGCGTGGTCTGCGCTGTTTTTTGGGCTTCAGAATCCTGCTGCTGCGCTTGTGGACATCGTGTTGCTCTGGTTCGCGATCTTGCTCACGGCTGTTTTATTCTGGCCGATCAACGCGTGGGCTGCTGCGCTGATGATCCCATATCTGTTATGGGTATCATTTGCGGCGGCGTTGAACTTCCAGATTTGGAGGATGAATAGATGAGCGAGCCGAGTAGCTATTTGATCTTGGGCGCGACAGGCGGCATCGGGTCGGCCTTGTGCCGACGGCTGGCTGCCAAGGGCGCGCGCCTTGTGCTGGCTGCGCGGGATGAGCAGCGGCTACGCCGGTTGGCTGAGGAGTTGGGCGCCTGCGCGGTGGCGCTTGATGCGACACAATCCGATCAAATAGAAAATTGCTTCGCTCAAGCAGTAGCCGCGTATGGTCGGATTGACGGCGTCGCCAACTGTGTCGGATCGTTGCTGCTGAAGCCGGCTCATTTGACGACCGATGCTGAATGGTCGGCGACGCTGGCGACTAACCTGACATCGGCCTTTTTGACAGTTCGCGCAGCAGCCCGCGCGATGATGCAAACGGGCGGGTCAGTTGTTTTAGTCTCGTCGGCTGTCTCGCAAGTTGGCATGGCCAATCACGAAGCGATTGCTGCCGCCAAGGCCGGGATTGTTGGGTTGACGCTCTCGGCGGCAGCTTCCTATGCGTCGCGTGGTATCCGCGTCAATTGTGTCGCGCCGGGTTTGGTGCGCACACCGCTCACGGCTCGACTAACCGGGAATGAAGCGTCACTAAAAGCCTCGGTGGCCATGCACGCGCTTGGCCGAATTGGAGAACCGTCTGACGTTGCCGCTGCGATTGAGTGGTTGCTTGATCCGGCACAAAGCTGGGTGACGGCGCAGGTGCTCGGCGTTGATGGAGGGCTGGCTCGTGTTCGACCACGGCCTGGTTGAATGACGCTCATGAGTACAGTGCCTGACATTCGCATAGAGACGTGCAACAACGCCCCGGTCAATGGTGACGGCGAGTTCGTTCTCTACTGGATGATCGCCAATCGCCGACTGCGCTGGAATTTCAGCTTGCAGCGAGCGGTGCAGTGGGCGCGTCAGCTCAATAAACCGCTTGTCATTTTGGAAGCGTTGCGCGTTGATTACCCCTGGGCCAGCGACCGGCTGCACCGCTTTGTCATGGATGGCATGGCCGAGAAAGCGCGGCAACTGGATGGCGCCGGCGTGTTGTATTACCCGTACATCGAACCGGCGCGGGGCGCAGGTCGCGGGCTGCTGGAGGCACTGGCGGCGCGAGCCAGCGTGGTTGTGACCGACGATTTCCCCTGCTTCTTTCTGCCGCGCATGGTGGCGGCAGCAGCCAAGAAAATTCCTATACGGTTGGAGAAAGTTGATTCAAACGGATTGTTGCCTCTGCGAGCGGCTCAGCAAGCCTACCCGACCGCTTTCGCCTTCCGGCGATTTCTACAGCGGAACTTACATCCCCACGTTCATATACCTCCACAAGCCACCCCGCTCGCAGAGGCACCTCTTCCACCAGCGCGACAACTGCCCGATCAGATTCTGCGGCGCTGGCCTCGAGCAGAACCGGCATTGCTTGACGGCGATGAAACAGCGCTCACGACGCTTCCTATCAATCATCGCGTCAAGGCGACCGCAATACGCGGCGGCGAGCAGGCTGCGCGGGCGACATTGCGCCGTTTCCTCGATGAGCGGTTAGCGCAGTACGGGCGATTGCGCAATGAGCCGGAACAGGAGATGACCAGTGGGCTGTCACCCTATTTGCACTTCGGATTCATCTCGGTGCATGAGGTGCTTGACGAGCTGATGCGTCGGGAGCATCAATCGGTTGATCATCTTCCCCTCGGCGGCAATGGGGAGCGATACGGGTGGTGGCCGGTCAGCGAACCGGCTCAGGCATTCTTGGATGAGCTGATCACGTGGCGAGAACTTGGTTACAACATGTGCGGTCAGCGGGACGACTACGACCGGTATGAATCACTGCCGGCCTGGGCGCAAGCGACGCTGGCGGCCCATGCGCAGGACCGCCGTCCTTACCTCTACACACTGGAGGAATTGGAAGCTGGCCGCACGCACGACCCGTTATGGAATGCCGCTCAGATGCAGCTTGTGCGCGAAGGGCGCATCCACAATTACCTGCGGATGCTGTGGGGCAAAAAGATTCTGCAGTGGTCGCCGACGCCGCAGGAGGCGCTGGCTGTGATGATCGAGTTGAATAACAAATACGCGCTGGATGGCCGCGATCCAAATTCCTACAGCGGCATCTTCTGGTGCTTAGGCCGCTATGACCGACCGTGGGGGCCGGAGCGACCGATCTTCGGCACAGTTCGCTACATGAGTTCTGAGAACACCGCGCGGAAAGTGAGTGTCAAGCGATACATTCAAACCTACGCCCCGTGAGCAACACGAACCGTTCGCCGATGGCAGAATTGATCGAATGAGATACGAGTCTCGGTCAATGCCAGAGACGCACGCTTACTACGCTCGTTTCTGCTGAGCGGCGCAAGCGCCCTGCAAGAAGGTAGCCAGAGGTACAACGTTTGAAATAGCAACGCGAGTCCCGTAGCGGCGCGTTCGAGAAGCGCCAGGGCAGCGCGTTTATGGCCAGCGGTTAGACAGTATGAAGGATTTCCGGGAGAAACGGTGGCGTTGTTGAAGGCGCGATGGCTTGGGGATGAGGCCCATCCAGACGTTGCGTGTCTGGCGACCGTCTGGTTTGTGGCCGTCCCCGCTGAAGCAGGAAGTTCTTTCGGCGCTGGGCGTGGTGGTGGCGGTTGCTCGCCGGATGGGGCCTAGGTACACTCAACATTCTTTGGAGAGGTTCTCACGTTGTTCGGAGAGATTCACTATTACGGATGAGGCTCAACTTCTCAGTCGCATTACGGTCAACCCCAACATTTTTGGCGGTCGTCCGATCATCCGAGGGATGAGAATTAAAGTCGAGACTATTCTGGCGCTGTTGGAACAAGGGGTGAGTGAGCCAGACATCTTGGACGACTACCCTGATCTAGAACAGGAAGACATCCGGGCTTGCTTGGCTTATGCCCGCGCACTAGTTGCCAATGAAACCTTGGAACCGGTGACCGTTCCGCTCGCACGCATTCTACGCGGGGGCCCACAGCGAGGCCCCCATACAGGCTCGCCTGCTTTCCTGGCAAAAACGCGAGCCCAGAGCCACCCTGTACGGGCGGCTCGCCGTGGCCGCC